>CAWUOD010000297.1:0-4834 GCA_963923115.1 uncultured Singulisphaera sp. | reverse complement strand
GTCCCGCCTGGCCCAGCTTCACCAGCGCTTTCATGCCATGCAAACCAAAGACAAATCCTGGCCCCAGCAGGACAAGCTCGATAGCGCCCGCTTCGTCGCGAACATGGCGGAGCAGCCCTTCCCGATCGAGATTTGGAATTACTTATATAAGGGAGAGGTCGTGGGATCCGGTTATGTGGACCCGTTGCCGGATGGGTTGTCGGCCATCTATTTCATCCATGATCCAAAAGTGCGGCCCATGGGTTTGGGGATTTTCAATGTGCTGTCCATGATTGAGGGGGCAAAAGCACGGGGGCTGGATTACCTTTTTTTGGGCTTTTGGGTCCCCGGTTCCCCAAGCATGGCATACAAGGCATCCTTCGCCCCATCGGAAATTCTCACCGCTCCAAAAATTTGGACCCCATTTCCTTTGAAGAGTTTGGTTGATCCCCAAACCGAATGCTTCTAGGATGAAGTCGTATTGCAATCATATTTCTCATTAGGAAACCCACTTGGCCCCAAGGGGCCTTGGCGGTCCGTCCGGAGTGCTCTCATGGCCGGCGATTTGGTGGTACAAACCCAAAAACTGACTAAGGTATATCGCGACTTTTGGGGGCGTCAAAAGAAGATCGCTCTCCGGGCGCTAACTTTTGAGGTCAAACGGGGCGAGATATTTGGTCTGCTTGGTCCCAACGGATCCGGCAAAACCACAACAATCAAACTCCTTCTTGGCCTTCTCTTCCCGACGGAAGGCGAGGCATTTGTTCTTGGCAAAACATCAAACGATGTCCGCAAGAATGAAAAAATCGGCTACCTTCCCGAAGAATCCTACCTTTACCGCTTCCTCAACGCGGAAGAAACCCTGGATTTCTATGGCAGGCTTTTTGATATCGCTCCCGATGTAAGGGAAAAGCGCGCCGCCGAACTGATCGAAAAGGTCGGTCTCAAAAACGACCGTAAACGCATTCTCAAGGAATACTCCAAGGGTATGCGCCAGCGCATCGGACTGGCCCAGGCGCTGATCAACGACCCGGAACTTGTGATTCTTGACGAACCCACATCGGGCCTTGACCCGTTGGGCGCCCGATGGATGAAAGACCTGATTGTTGACCTGCGCAACCAGGGAAAAACAATCATCATGTGCAGCCACCGTCTTGAGGATGTTCAGGACATTTGTGATCGCATCGCGATTCTTTCCAATGGTGAACTCCAGGCCTACGGCCGGGTGGAGGAACTCCTCCAGGACACCAAACGCGTCGAAATGCGCGCGACCGGACTCGAACTTTCCGAGAGCCTCCGCAAGGATCTTGAGGAAGTGATTCGCAAACATGGCGGTAGCGTGGACTCGATGGGCCACCCCACGACAACACTTGAGGACTACTTCCTCAAGATTGTTGAAGAGAGCAGTCGTCGCCCCGGGCGTCGTTACCTTCCCGAGTCCTCCGGCCAGGCTGGCCGATAACCGGAGGATTGGAACATGAATCCCCTTTTTGGGTTGTTGTTTTTTGAACGGGACCCGCTCTCCTGGTCTTCGCTGGGCGGCTGGAGCCTTTTGTATTGGGTCCAGACAGTTGGCGGATTCGCCGCTTTCACGGCTTTGGCCTGGCTTTTATTTGCCTATCCCCGCACCCGTCGGGAGAATATTGCCGCGATTTCCCCTCTGCAAAAAGGTATTTTTTTCCTTGGCGCGGCTTTGGCCATTCCGATGATTGTTTGGCAAGGCGCTTGCCTGATCGAGGTGTTTCTTTCCGCGCTCACGGCCGGCCCCCAAACCCAAAACGCGGGCGGGTCCACCTCGTTAACCCTGGTGGGACCAATCATCCGCAAAAGTTTTATTGAGCGACCCATGTGGTTGCACATCGCTTTGACGGTTGGCGGAATCGGCGGAATCCTGTGTGTTTTGGCGCCCATTATCTCCAACATGGCGAGCTTTCGCTTTCGTCGCGTCAACGCCATTGGCCGGCTTGCCTTCAAGGAAGGTGTCCGTCAACGGATCCTCTATGCGTTCTCCGCGTTGCTCCTTGTGGCTTTGTTCGCTGGCTGGTTCATCACCTCGAAACCCTCGGACCAAATTCGTTCCTATGTTTCGATTGCCCAAACATCGATGATGTACCTGCTGCTTTTCACGGCGGCACTTTTGGCGGGCCTGAGCCTCCCTACCGACATGAAACGCCAAAGCCTTCAAACGGTGGTCACCAAACCCGTTGAACGCTTTGAAATCCTCGTTGGCCGCATCCATGGGTTTGTTGGCTTGATGACCATGGTGCTTTTGGGAATGGCAGGCGCCAGCCTTTTGTATGTGGTTCGGGAAATCAACCCCGAAGCTTCCAGGGAAAGTCTCAAATCGCGCGTTCCCGCTTATGGGGAATTGCGCTTCCTGAATCTTCCCAAAAATTCCAGTGGGTCTGAATCCCGTGGGGAAAATGTGGGGCGTGAATGGGATTACCGTGGTTACCTCCCCGGGGCCCGTCCCACAAGAACAAATCCCCCGATTGCGGCGTTTGCCTTCAATAACCTCCCCGCCTCCCTTGCGGCCAAGGACACGCTCCGGGCGGAATTCACATTCGACATCTACCGGACAACCAAAGGCAACGAAAATCAGGGCGTTGCCGTTCGTTTCACGATGTTGGGCGCTGGTTATGCGGCGGGAAATGATGAACTTTGGCGCAAGGAACGCAAGGAGATGCGGGATGCCGCGATCGCCAAAGGCCAGGAAACCAACGCCGAAGCCGACCGCAAAATGGACAACGAGCTTGCGAAAAAGTATAGCTACTACGAAATCCCAAGCCTCCCCATTTACGATTACCAAACCGCGGCAATCAGCATGCCGTCTGGTCTCCTCTCCCCAGCGGAAAAAGCTAAGCCCTCCAAACCCAACGAGGGCACCATCCCCGAACTAACTGTCCGGGTTAGCTGTCTGGAACCCACCCAATACATTGGAATGGCCCGTTTCGATTTTTACCTGAGAACGGATGATGACACGACAGGCTGGGACAAACTCTGGTTTGGTTTCAACTACCTCAAGGGTTCGTTGGGGCTCTGGATGCAGCTTTTGCTTGTTGTCACCATCGCCGTGGTCCTTAGCGCCTACTTCTCTGGTGTGGTCGCGTTCCTTGTGACGCTTATGATCGTGGTCATGGGCTGGAGCCGGGAATTTGTGAACTCCATCGCCGTCGGCCAAAATGTCGGTGGCGGTCCCCTCGAATCGATGCTGCGCATGGTTCGTCGCGACGCGCTTTCGACCCAACTGGAAGACACCACAACCAACCAGGTAGCCTTCCGGTCGGATGAGCTTTACCGTGCTGGAATGCGTGTTGTTCTCGACATGCTTCCTGATATGGAACGATTCGATTTTTCCATTTATGTTGCCGAGGGTTTTGACATTTCCTGGGGCCTGATCGGCTCCACATTTGTCTTTCTCCTGGCTTATCTCATCCCCTGGGTCATCCTCGGATATTATCTGCTTCGTTGGAGGGAAATCGCCTCGGCCAACTAGGCCTGTGGTGTGTTTCATCCAAGCAAGATGCACGGACAGAAGGATCGATAGCCATGGCCAATCCGTTTCAGGTACAGTCCCGCCGCCGCAAGGTGGCCTATATTGGTCTGATTTTGGCGCTGTTTACGGTCTCCTATTTCTGGAGAACGGTTTTCATCCGCGCCAAAGCGGAAGAAATGACACTTCGCGAGCAGGACATGGGTGAAATGGACCTTTCGGGTTCAGCCATCCGTCTAAGCCTTTCCGGTTTGCGTGGGTTTGTCACCTCCTACTTCTGGTTCCAGGCGACCGACAAGCAAAAAAAGAACCAATGGAACGAGCTTTCGCTCAACATCAAATCACTGACGACATTGCAGCCCCACTTCATCACCCCATGGCTATTTCAGGGATGGAATTTGGCGTACAATGTGTCGGTTGAATCGGACCGTGTTCGCGACAAGCTCTACTACATTTCCGAAGGCTGCCTCCTCCTCGCAAGGGGTGACCGACAAAACCGCAATCAGCCAGACATCCGATTTCACATCGGATTTTTCAACCAGCACAAGATCAGCAACTCGGACGAAACCAACTCCCTTCGCTCACTTTACCAGCTTTGCAACATTCACCCCGTTGACCGCGACCCCAATCGGTTCCGTGTTTTCGACAAGGAGGGGAAACGGGAAATTCGCTGGGCCGACTTCAATCGCTATAAGGAAGCCAACCCCAAGGATAACGAAACCCTTGCGAGAATTGACAGGGCACAGGTTGAATTTGAAAAGTTCTGCACGGAACACCCGATGCTCATTCGGCGGCTTCAAAATGGGCTGCGCCGGGATGATATCCCTTTCAAGGACAGGCGCTCCTACGAGCAGACCTTCGTTTGCGAAACCGCGGACGCCGTGATTCGCTTCCTGGACGATTCGTATCGTTTGCCTTGCCTTTATCAGGACCAGGACATGGCACCACCCAATGGATGGCGTTCTCTTGCCGAAATGGGTCGCGATGCATCCAAGGACAAACGAAATCTGTCCGAAAGATTTCCGACAATGCCCCCTCCCCTCACGGATGCAACAGGGAAAAGCCGCGCTCCCGAGCCTCAAATTCCTTTCGATCTGGTTCGCAACGAATTTTCCCAGGAATCCGACCTGCCGGACGATTTTGAATCCAACACTTGCGCCCGGGCATGGTTCGGTTTTGCCCAGGAACCTATTCCCGCCCCTTCCGAACTTCCCGGTTCCACCAAGGAGATCACAAATCCCGGTGTGCAGCGCAGGCCTCGCAACATTGCGACGCTTATTTTCCGTGGGTATCCGGCCCGGGCCCAATCCTACATTGGCGAAAAATTGTATCAGGAGGGTTGGTACGACGACGAGGGATACA
>CAWUOD010000296.1:0-4847 GCA_963923115.1 uncultured Singulisphaera sp. | reverse complement strand
GATGGTACGAACCTAACAGTTACTGCTCATGGGCACGATGGAAAAATTCAATGGTCAACAGACCTTGGCACCTACAAAAGCCAACATGGTGCGGGTCATTCCCCGGTTTTTCATGATGGAAAAGTCTATGTGAATTTCGATCAGGACAATAAAGCCGAAGTGGTTTCTATTGATGCCACGGATGGAAAAATACTTTGGCGCACTTCGCGCCCCCCTTTTCGTAGCAGTTATTCAACCCCTATTTTGCGTAAAATGGAAGATGGTAAAACTGAACTTGTCGTGGCAAGCACGGCAGGTTTCGCTGGGTATGACCTTTTGACAGGCGTTGAAAACTGGGCGAATCCTACCAAACATGCAAAAAATCCACTTCGCATGGTTTCTTCACCAGTGCTTCTACCGGGAGGCCTGATCTTTGCAGGTGGTGGTGATGGATCAGGTGAACGGCAGGCTCTTGCGGTTCCAGCAGGCAAAAACGACGCAGCACCCGTTTGGCAAGATATTAAGTCATTTCCCTATGTCCCAACCAGCTTGGCAGTTGGGGAAAATATAATTAGCCTGGGAGACAAAGGGTTTCTTACAATCAATAAAGCAGCAACAGGGGAACAGCTAACACAAATTCGCCTGGGGGGCATCTTTTCCGCATCCCCGGTACTTTCGGGAAAAGATCTTGTGATCGCAGTGTCCGAAACCGGAAAAATTATCTTAATCAACCCACTCAATCCAAAAATGAAACCAACCTCCATAGAAGTTGGCGAAGAGGTGTTTGCCACACCGGCCCTCCATGGAGGATTACTTTTTATTAAAGGCCGCAAGACTCTTTTTTGTTTAGGCCAGCCAAAAACTCAAATTGAAGGACACCAACAATGATCTACAGGCTTCTATTTATTTTTTGTACTTTAAATTCCCTTTCCGGAGCAGCAATGTCAGAAGAAAAAACTTCCCAATCCCACCGTGTATTTGAAATGCGTACTTACTACACCCACCCCGGAAAAATGGCGCTTCTTGATTCGCGTTTTAGGGATCACACTTCCAAACTTTTTGAAAAGCATGGAATGGAGATCATTGGTTTCTGGAAACCCAAGGACAAAGCGGATGAAGTGCTGGTATATATTTTGGCTTACCCATCAAAAGAAGCTGCCGAGAAAAGCTGGAAAGCGTTTCGCGAAGATCCGGTTTGGCTGAAAGCCAAGGAAGATTCCGAAAAATTGGGGCCGATTGTGAAAAAAGCCGAGTCTTTATTCCTTGGGCCAACAGATTACTCCCCTCTTAAGTGAGCAAAAATTGGAATCACATCAAGCCCGGACAATCTCCTTTTTGGCGGACCAACGCCGATGGCTTGCCTTGGAGGAAATGGCCGAAATTCATCGAATACAAAAAGAATCCGGACATTTTCGCCGTTTGGGTTCCTTGCTCCTTTCCTCCCTTGAGGATTGGCATTCTGGAAGACAGTTAGCCAAGTTTATTGCCCCCAAAAGCCAAAATACCAAATTTTTGCTTTATCAAAAAATGTTTGATGCTGGGGACTCCATAAAAATCTTACCGCTTGGTCTCCATGAGAAATCCGATTCACAATCGAGTGGCATAATTCATGAAATTTGGGGGAATGGTCTATCTGTGGTGGTACCCCGTGCATGGACCCCTGAAGAAAACCAACCATTCCGATTGGAGCCTGCATCGAACGGTTGGACAATGCAAAGAACCGACCAAATCCTTCAAACCTTGTCTGCTCAAATAGGAAGTAAAACAGTTGATGATTTGCCTCCAGCAATTCGCTTGATAGTGGGTCGCTCCATTGCCAAATTACCTGAACCATTGGAATGGATAAATTCACCCTTGCTAAATGAAGGTCAAAATCTTGTACTATCAAAAGTGCTAAAGTGCCCTCCCCTGGGGATGATTCAGGGGCCACCTGGCACGGGTAAAACGACTACAGTTTCGGCCCTTATTGCATTTTTGGTTCGATCCGGCCAAAGGGTTTTAGTGGCCTCGGCAAGCAACCTGGCCGTTGACAATCTTTTGGAAAAGGTAATGGAAAAAGGGGTGAGTTGTCTTCGAATGGGACACCCGGCCCGAGTGCATTCCCATGCCAGGGAAGCAACCTTCGACCAGATGCTTAAATCAAGCCCAGAATACACGCATGCCAAAAAATTGCGACAGGAAGCAAGGGCAATCAAATCAAAGGCAGGAAAATGGTCACGCGCAAAACCCGAACCAGGTCAGCGGAAAAATCAATTCAATGAGGCGAGGGACCTCTTTACCGAAGCGGACAGATTTGAGGAAATTGCTCGAGAAAAACTTCTTGATGATACACCGGCAATTTTCACCACTTTATCAAGCTTTGTACAATCATGGCCCGGAAATCGGTTTTGGGATTGGCTGGTCATTGACGAGGCCTGCCAAGCAATGGAAGCCCCCGTATGGCCTTTGCTCAGGAAGGCTAATAATGTGGTACTTGCCGGCGATCCCAAACAACTTCCCCCAACAGTAATATGCAGGCAAGCGGCAGCAGAAGGAGCCTCGGTAAGTCTGATGGAAAGACTGGCAAAAGAGCTTCCCGAACGCCTTTTCTTTTTGGAGACGCAATATCGAATGGCGCCTGAAATTATGGCATTTCCCTCGGTGGATAGCTACGGAGGAAAACTAAAGGCTCATACTTCGGTTTTAGAGCGCGTACCCAACATTTCAGAAAATGGCTTATTTTCCCATAAGGTATTGGCAATTGATACTAGCGGATCTGATTTTTTCGAGGAACCAGGTGAAGAAGGCGAAAGTCGAATAAACCTTTCAGAGGCAAGGCTTATCACTTTATTGGCTAATCAATTTATTTCCCAAGGCTTGGAACGAAGCCAAATCGGTATTATAACCCCGTACAGGGCCCAGGTGGAACTTTTAACCTCAAAACCCGATCTGGATGGAATCGAAATCAACTCGGTTGACAGCTTTCAAGGGCGCGAAAAAGATGTAATCATGGTTTCGTTTGTCAGAAGCAATCCAAATGGGGATATCGGATTCCTTGAAGAAACACGCAGAACCCATGTTGCCATTACCAGGGCAAAAAGACATTTAACGGTGGTTGGTGACTTTTCAACCCTTGCCTCGAATCCATACTATTCAAGACTGCTTGATTTTTGGTTGGAGAAAGGTTTTGTTCGTTCAGTTTGGGACGAGGATATAAGTCATTTTCTGGCTTGAAATAACATTAAGGAGGTCACACATAATGATGCAAACTGCGGCTTTATTATTCATGCTTACTGGTTTATGGCAGGATATGACACCCAAGGCAAAAGCTGAAAGCTTCAAGGTCCCTTACAGGATATCAAAAACACAACATATAGTTGTAAGAGCAAAAATCAACAATTCTCCTCCTTTAAATTTTGTAGTAGACACGGGAGCTCCATCATTCTTTATTGCAGAGGAAGCCGCAAAAAAAGCAGGAATAAAACCCAATGCAAATGGCTGGTCAATAATAGACGACCTTACTTTTGAGGGTAAGCTACGCGCAAAAAAGGTTAAGGCCCGAATAGAAACCCCATTTCAACTTAAAGGAATGAATGGACTCGCCCTGGCAGGAATGGAACTCCATGGAATGATTGGTTATTCCATCCTTGCAAAATACGAAATTCACATTGATGCCAAAAAAGATTACATGACATGGACCCCTTTGGATTGGACTCCGCCGGAACCGCAAGGATTTACTGGTTCTGGCAAAAAGAATTCGCAGACCCCTCATCTGGAATTACTTGGCTCTCTTATGCAAGGATTGGGAGGCATTGCAGGAACAAGGGGGGGGCAACCATCAAAAATCCGGGGGTTTACCGGTTTGGTTTTGGAGCAAAGGGACAAGGCGGTAATGGTATCGTCAATACTATTGGAATCGCCGGGGGCAATTGCAGGGATCCAAAAAGGTGATGAGGTGATCAAAATAGGCGATATGACAATTCATGATTTGCAAGAAGCAAACAA
Source organism: uncultured Singulisphaera sp. (assembly GCA_963923115.1). GTDB lineage: Bacteria > Planctomycetota > Planctomycetia > Gemmatales > Gemmataceae > SYLG01. Next base: position 884 of record CAWUOD010000296.1, on the reverse strand, counting down.
TCTATTTGGAACTTTCGCAGCACCCGAAACGATTGACATTACAATAAAACGCCAAAATGAAATACGAAAAATTTCCATTAAAACAGCTTTTGGAATTTAAGGAGCATTTCATGAAAAAGATAATGCTTTTGTTTGCCAATTATTTAATATTTTGTAATTTTGTGGCGAGTGCGGATACTCACCAAGCCGCAATTGAAATTCTTGCGACTGGACATCTAAGAATACAAGTGACAATCAACGGAAAGGGCCCCTTCCCTTTAATATTTGACACCGGGGCACCGATAAATCTCTTATCCAACAAGATCGGAAAAGAATCAAATCTCAATAGAAAAACGGGTCGAAGTGGTTTGACATTTATGGGGCCAATCGGTGAGGCCGACATCTCTTCAATGGAATGGGGTGGGGCAAAAGTTACCAACATTCCAACGATGATCCTCGATCATCCAACCGTCAAATTACTTGCTGAACATCTGGGTCCTATTGAAGGAATAGTTGGATTCCCTTTCTTTGCGCGATTTGCAATTACAATCAATTACGAAAAAAAAATGGTTCTTCTTGAACCAAATAATTATGTTCCAGAAAACATAATAAAAAATTCAATAAACCTTATTTTAAATAATAAATCAAAGTTTATTATAAATCCAAAACATAGTGATATTGGACTAATCCTATCACCTCAAGTTGACCCTAAAACACACGGAATTCTTATCGAAAAGGTTCTTCCTGAATCACTAGCCCAAAAATCAGGATTTATGAATCAAGATATTATAATTTCCATAAACGAAAGGTGGACTGATGATCATTCAAAAATTGTGCAAATACTAGAAGAAAAATGGCCAACCGAACTAATTATAGTTGATATATTGAGAAATAACATGCTTATA
>CAWUOD010000295.1:0-4851 GCA_963923115.1 uncultured Singulisphaera sp. | reverse complement strand
CGCATAGGCATCCAGAAGGGCGATCTCCAGGGCACAACGGGCCGCGTTGCCGACACATTTGCGGTCGTCCCCGGGAACCTCTGGCAGCCGGATCCGGCTGATCATCGTCAGGGCCTGGTCCCAGTCGGCCGGGTTCCCCAGTTGCCCTTTGAGATCGCTTTTGCGCAAAAGCTCGCTGGAGACATCAAGCGTCTCGCCCGTCACATAGTCGCGGGGAAGCCCCTCGCCATACCCCGTGACACCGCTTGCCAAAGTGACTTTGACGACGACAGAATCGGTATGGAAACGGACATGCGAGGCGTGACGGATTTCGCGGCGAAGCGGAATCCGGACACAGTACATCACAACTGAGCGAACGCGCACAGCCCAAAGCCCCCAGCTTGCGTATCTGAATAATTCGTCAGAATAGGCCTAACTCACTATCTTTCAATGAGTTTAGGCGATTTCTGACCCGTCCCACTACGGTCCCGAACCTAAAGGATACCCTACTATTTGGACTTTGCCGGGTTTGTCTGAAAGGATCCCGGAATTTGTTTGGGGTTTGGAAAGCCAGGGGAATTGTCCGGAGACCCAACTGCGAACCTGTCGGGAAATGTCCTTATTTGGGCATGGGATTCAATGAGGCCCGGATGTGTGGGACTCCCTGGAGTCGGCAGGAAAACACCAAAGCGACAAAACAATCAAATTCAAGCTGGCCGACCGGTCTTTCTCACCCCAAATCCCTTGCGATCTCCTCCCACAAACGGGCACGGGATTCCAGGCACCGTTTCGCCGTTTCGATCGCACCATCAAACTTCGACGGATCTTCCCCGCAAAGCGCGCTGATCATCCGGAGCGCAGCGGGCCCATGCTCATCCCCATCCACTTCGATGTGCCTTCTCAGATAAAAGTAAAACCGCTCGAATCGACCCGGCTCGCGATCGGCCAATTCCCGGATCAGCGCCAAAAACATCGGCGAGATCAGGTCCTCCCGTCCCAGCGCAAACGCCGCAGCGATCTCGTGCCCCTCTCCTTTTGTGGCAATTTCCAGGGTTTGACGGACGAATTCCCGGGTGACGAGGGTGGGCGCGTGCCGCTCAAGTGCCTCCACCCAAGGGGTTCCCAGTCGAAGGTCGTTTACAAACGCGCAAATCGGCTTCGTGTCCGCTCCGGCATCGGTCATCGCGGCCAAATAGAGTTCGAAGTGGCTCAGATAGCTCCCCTTGCCATCCTCATCGGTCTCCTCGCCCAGCACGATCGAGTTGATCACCCGGGCCAGTTTCGGCTCGCCTGAGGGAATCCAGGGGACGCTCACGCAGGAAAGCCGCTTTTGGAGCGCCTTCAGCAGGCTCATGAAATCCCAGACGCACCAGACATGCCGCTCCATAAACGAGGTGATCCGCTCCGGACTATTTAGGAGGGGATAAAGCCTGTGGGAAAGGAGCCGCTCCTTGAGAGGAGCCAAAAGGGGCAATTTTCGGGAAAATGGAGTGTCCATGAAATCATTCTTAGGCGTATGGGCGACAAATTGTCCGACAACAAATCCAGGCGGTTCCTGGCCCAAAAATCCTTTGAAACTCACTCGATGGTGATGTCGATGCTGTTGGGAACACCTGGATGGATTTGGCGGTGAATTCCTGATTGGTGCGGATCGCTGAAGCGTTTGGCAATCCGGGAACCGCCAGAGGCGTCTGTGTGGGCGATGCTGACCCTGTACCAGCCCGGTTCGGCCCCGGGAAGATTGTCGGTCAAAAGCCGATATACACCGCCCGGCTCGATCACCGCGAACGCCATGCGACCATGATGCCCCTTCTCTTCGTCCGGGACAAAAACCAGGGTCCCGGAACCGAGAATTTGTCCATGGATCCAGACCCGTCCTTCAACCGGGACGAGCGCGCTATTCCCCGATCCGCAACCCAAAACACCCAAAAGGAGAAGGACAAAGGCAAAAGCCTTCGCGCGCGCTTCAGGTTTCCGGGAGAGATCCTTCATGAATGGGACCATAGGCCATGACAAGGGATCAAGGCAAGAGGAGGTGATTTTGGGACTTGCGCTTGATTTTGGTTTTTGCCTCCGGGTATGGCCAGCCTGGATGGCTCATGGTCCCGAAGTCGCAAGGGGAAAAACCGCGATGGGACCGTTCGCAGGACAGACTAACTATCGGGGCACTGCCCCAACTCGTAAGGAGAGGCGATCGTGAAAAGACTTCTTGGTATTGGGGCCCTGGCGCTTGCCACGGCGGGAATCGGCTTTGTTGCCAGCAAGATCACGGCCCAGAATACCGGGGCTGCCCGGCCCGCCGAGGCCCGGTCCAAAGTGGCCCTGCTCAACCTGAGCCATGTGCTCAAGAACTACACCAAGGCCATGGCCATCCAGAACGAACTGAAGGATATGTTCCAACCCCTTCAGACCCGCCAAAAAGCCAAAGCTGCCCAAATGCAACAGTTGGCCAAGGAAGCCCAGGCCAAGCCCGACCAACGCGAAATCCTCGAGCGCCAGGCCCGTGCCATCAAGCGCGAACTCGAAGATCTCGACAACGAAGCCCAAACCCTGCTTGGCAAGAAGCAGGACGAAACCCTTGTCAACCTTTACAAGGAAGTCCAGGACGCCTCCAGCCGCGTGGCGATGGCTTCCGGTTTTGACATGGTTCTCCACTACAACGATGCCACCACCTCGGCCGACTATTGGAGCCCGGCGAACATCGCCCGCAAGTTCCAGGCTGGCGCTTGTATGCCCCTCTACTTCACTCCCGGCACCGATATCAGCGCCGATGTGATCAACGCTCTCAACACCGCCTACAGCAAGGCCAATCCAGGCGCCGGCGCCGCGGGTTCGGGTGTTACCCCGACCGGTGCGACCGCTCCCGCGGGTTCCACAGGCGCTGTCAAAGACGGAAACTGATTTACCCAGACTTCCCCGTCTGGTTTTGGTCTGTCTTGCTTCCGGATGGTGCTTTCGGGTCAAATTCGAGGGTCCATCCGGATGTTTTCCCACATCCCGTGATGAGTAGGGGCGTTTTCTGCCTCTTCAAGGAAGGTGCACTGTGCGAAGAATCGCCACACGCCGTCAAAGAACCCTCGGCCAGGCCGCCGCGGTTTCAGGAATCGGGTTTGTCACCGGCGCGGAAATTCAGTTGCGATTTCTCCCCGCTGCGGAAAACACCGGGGTGGTATTTCGTCGGGTGGACCTTCCCGGTCGTCCCGAAATTCCGGCACATGTCAGTCTCGTCACCGGTACCCAAAGGCGCACAACCCTGGGTCACGGCACCGAACAGGTCTCCCTGGTCGAACATGTGATGGCTTCCTTGGCCGGCCTGCGCATCGACAACTGCATTGTCGAGATCGACGCGCCCGAGCCCCCTGGAATGGATGGTTCCGCCGCGCCTTTTGTCGAGGCCCTTTTGGGAGCGGGGATCCAGCCACAGCACAGTATCCGAAACATCTGCACCGTGACCGCGCCCTGCGGAATCAACACCGGTCATTCCAGCATCGCCCTGCACCCGGGAAATCAGCCGGGGCTTCGAGTCAGTTATTTCCTCGATTACGGGCTTGATGCCCCGCTTCAACGCCAGCTTGCCACGGTGGATGTGGACCCGGCATCGTTTGAGCGGGAAGTCGCCCCCTCGCGAACTTTCATTCTCGAATCCGAGGCGGCCCACCTGCGGTCCATGGGGCTGGGAAGCCGGACCACATCGAAAGATCTGATCATCTTTGGGCAGTCGGGCCCCATCGACAATGCCCTTCGGTTCGCGGATGAACCAGCCCGTCACAAGATCCTCGATATCCTTGGAGACCTGGCCCTTCTTGGGATTGAGCTCGCCGGGCATGTGGTGGCCTGCCGATCCGGGCATCCCCTTAATGTGGCTTTGGGGCAAGACCTTTGGATGCGGGCGGGTCAGGCGGGTGGCTATTCCTTTCGCGCTCGGACACAGCCGGTTGAACCCGCACTTCGTCGCGCCGCCTAAAGCCTCTATCTACGACAACGATTGGCAATCTTGGACAGGGATTCCGGAATGAGCAAAGTCAGGATAGGCGTGGTGGGAGTGGGGCATCTGGGCAAGGAACATGCCCGCATTCTTTCCACGCTCCCGGATGTGGAGCTGGTCGGGGTCGCGGATCCTTCCCGGGCCCAGGTCGAGGCGGTTGCCCTTCGCTGCAATACCCGGGCCTTCACCAATCACAAGGATCTGATAGGCAAGGTTGATGCCGCGGTCGTGGCCGCCCCGACCTTCCTCCATCACAATGTCGGCACCGATCTTCTTGGGGCGGGCATTTCCCTTCTTGTGGAAAAGCCGCTGGCCAAGGAACTCAACCAGTGCCAGGAGCTCGAACAGCTTGCCCGTGATAAAAACCTGATTCTTCAGGTCGGACATATCGAGCGGTTCAACCCCGCCTACGAGGAGCTGGTACGCGCGGGACTTTCCCCCCGCTATGTCGTTTGCAAGCGCACATCCTCTTTTCCCGGTCGCTCGCTGGATGTGGGTGTGGTGCTTGATCTGATGATCCATGATCTCGATCTGGTGCTTGACCTTGTCAAGGATATACCCACCCAGGTGGAGGCTTTTGGCGCCAGCATCATGGGGGGCTGTGAAGACATGGCCCAGGTGCGGCTCCATTTCGCCCGTGGCGCGATCGTCGACCTCATGGCCAGCCGCGTTCACCCCGAGCCTTGTCGTTCGATGGATGTCTGGGGAGCCGAAGGGTACGCGGGAGTTGATTTCGCCAAGCGCGCGCTGAAACTTTGGCAGCCCGGCGAAATCTTCCGCCGCGGGTTTGACGCCTCGAAACTCGACGCCCCTTCCATGGGCCAATTCCGGGCGGAACTTTTCACCCGCCATCTCGAAAGCCGGGAAATCGTTTGCGAGCCCTGCGA
>CAWUOD010000294.1:0-4856 GCA_963923115.1 uncultured Singulisphaera sp. | reverse complement strand
TGGGCTCGGAGATGTGTATAAGAGACAGCTTTCTATTATCAACCTCCGCCTCCACCTCCGCCGCCAACCGAGATTCCAACTTCTCCACCGTCAGGATCACCTTCTCCGGCACCAATCACACTAAACCAAAATAATCCTTCTTTGGCGCCTCCCGCGCCTGTAAATCCGTTTGGAGCCATGCCCGCTCCTCCCCCGGTTGTTGGCAATTCCAATTTGCCAACACTTCCCGTCCAACCCAGTGTCGGCCCACCCAGTGCCGGACCGGTGGTTATTCCAACACCCGCCCCGGCCCAGGGACTTAGCCCGTGGAATGGCCAACCAATTAATCCAGGTGCGATCACGGTTCCTGATAGCCTGACCAATCCCTTAAGAACCTACACACTAACACCCCGCAGTTCGACGGGTTTCCGCGTTATGGTGGAACCTGTGGGCGACAATGAACAGGCCATCCTTCTTACCGGTGGAGCGGTCGTCCAGGTCAAGGATCTCGCCAAAAACGCCCTTATTGACATGGAGGCGGATCGTGTTGTTATTTGGACAAAAGGCGGCAATCCACAACAGATTCTAAGCAATATGCAATCCCAGGGGGGCGCAACCAGCAGGGAAATCGAAATCTATTTGTCCGGAAATGTGGAGGTCCGCCTCAAGGGGAACCCAAAGTCGCCAACCACTGGTGTGCCTGATCCACGCAAGCCCGAGCAAATGCAGAACACGATGCGGGCAAATGAGGTCTATTATGATGTCAAAAACAACAAGGCGGTCGCCCTGGACGCGGAATTGGAGTTCACACTCCCCTATGTTCCCGATCCGGTAATTGTCCGGGCCGGGGAATTGCAGCAACTGGAAGTGGACCAATACCGTGTATTTCGTGGGGAAATGTTCTCCAGCCGAACACCAGGTGATCCGGGTCTCAAGGTTTCCCTGAGCGAGGCGACAATCGAAGACCGCGAGGTTCCCGGCCAGGACTTTTTGAGTTTCCTGATTCCCGAATCGATGCGCCGTAACAAGCCCGAGGATAAAATCACCCATAAATATATCAAAGGCAAGGATTCGGTTGTTCGTATTGGTGATATTCCAGTTTTTTGGTCCCCTTATTTCCAGGGGGACGCCGAGGATCCGCTTGGCCCCATCGAGGGAATCAACCTCGGATTCAACAGAATTTATGGTGGACAATTCGGCGTCACACTTAACGCCTTTGACCTTTTGGGGATGAACGCCCCGGAGGGAACAAAATGGCGATGGGGAATTGACTATCTGACCTCCCGGGGTCCCGCCACAGGAACCGATTTCAATTACAACTCACAGTCCATTTTTGGGATTCCATCCAAATGGAACGGAATGCTCACGGCTTATGGCCTTTATGACAACAGCTCGATGGGACCTTTTGGAACAAGGGATATTTTGGGTGGAAACCGGTTCGATTACTCCAACCCTTCCCAATGGCGCGGTCGCCTCACATGGCGACAGACCATTGAACCAGGCAATTTTTCGAATGTCAGCATCAAATCGCAGTTGGCTGGCCTTTCGGATCGCAACTTCCAGGAAGAGTTTTTCAAGCGCGAATTTGACAACGACCTCAACCAGAACACCTATGTCAATGTTCGCCAACAGGAAGGGGCGTTTGGCTGGAACATTCTGGCTGAGCCGCGTATCAGGAACTGGGTCAACGAAACCGCCCAACTTCCCAAGGCAAACGGATTCATCACTGGTTATGATCTTTTCAACATTTTCACATATTCGGCAAATGGTGGAGCCGGCTATGGCTACATGATGACGACAAACGATCCCACGCCCCAATACAGTCCCACGGATGTGGGGGTTGCTGCGGGCCGGTTCAACCTGTTCCAGGAGCTTAGCGCGCCTTTTTCCGCGGGTCCATTCCGATTCGACCCTTATGTAAAAGGCGATATGGCTTATTATACATCACAGATTGATCAGGTGGCCAATACCACAATCAATGGCAGCCGCGGCTTGACCTCCAACGATGGAATTTCAAGATTCTGGGGTGGGTTCGGCACGCGCATCAACCTGCCCCTTTCAAAGCTTTATTCCGAAATATCCAGCGAAATGTTTAATTTGGATGGAATTTATCATAAGGCCAATTTTGGCATGAACTATTTTTATGGGGCAAGCAACCAATTTTACCAAAAACTCCCGCAATTCGACCGTTTTAACGACGATTCAACAGACATGGCCATGCGTGACTGGGTCTATTTTGCCAGCAATCCGCTCGCCTCTCCAACCAATCCGCTTACGGGTCAACAAATCAATCCCGCCAACGCAATTTACAACCCCAACTGGTTCCAGAATTATTCGCAACGAAAATACGATCCGCAAAACTACGGCATTCGTAGCCTTTCGGACAACCGGATCGACACGCTAAACGCCATCCAGACCCTTCAGATGAACATCGACCAACGATGGCAAACCAAACGGGGAATGCCGGGATCCCAGCACACAGTCGATTTCCTCAGTCTGAATTTGGGAACCACCCTTTTCCCCAACCAAAACAGGGACAACTTTGGAGAGCTGTTTGGTCTTTACAACTATGACCTAACCTGGAATCCAGGCGATAAAACCTCCATCGTAAGCTCGGGTTGGATGGACTCTTTCGAGGGTGGAGCGAAGGTGGCGAACCTTGGTGGCTTTTACAATCGGGATGACCGGACAAACCTGTACCTTGGCTTCCGATACTATAATCCGATTGACAGCCGACTGCTTACAGGGGCAGTCAACTATGTATTTTCTCCAAAATATGCCCTCACCGCCTCCAGCAGCTATGACTTTGGGGCCAACGAAGCCCTTTCCAACTCGCTTGTCCTTACCCGAATGGGCAAAGACCTCCAGGTTAGCCTTGGGCTATCGTACAACGCGACCACCAACAACTTTGGCCTCACCTTTCAGATCATGCCCATATTGGCCACATATGGAAACCGCATGCAGATGCTAAACAATGGCGGCATCTGATTTCGGCTTTCAATCCTTGAATCATTCATAACTTTGGCGATGCCCAGGGGGGGATTGATGACCCAGGACAGAAAGACCGAATCCCATCCCCGAAGTTGGCGGGAAAAATTTGCGGCGGCGTTTCGGGGCACCAAACTGGGAATCCGTGGGCATTCAAGTTTTTTTGTCCATTTCTTCTTTGCCGCCCTGGTTGTTGCCTGTTCGGTTGCCTTCAGCCTTCATTCCTGGGAATGGTGTGTGCTAATCATTTGCATTGGCGGTGTTATCGTTTCCGAATTATTTAATAGTGCAATCGAAACCCTTGTTCGGGGTTTGCCCCTGGAACAAAGGCCTCCGTTTTGGCCCGCGCTGGATATCGCGGCGGGTGCTGTTTTGGTGGCAAGCGGCTTCGCGGTTTTGTTGGGTTTTTTTATCCTTGCCCCCAAATTTATCACTTTCCTTTTTGGCAGATGACCCAGGCTTGGGCTCCGGCTAGAATCAAGTGAGTGAATCCCACGGAGCAGATGCTATGCCTCAAACCACCCAAGCCCTTGAATGGCTGGAAAAAAATCATGAAACCCTGGTCGACTGGCTAAGGCAATCGGTCGCCATTCCCAGCATCAGCACCGATGGACAACACGCAAGGGAAATCGGTCAAACCGCTGCCCTTGTTTGCGATTTTATGCGACAGGCAGGACTGCATAATGTTCGGGAAATATCATTCGGGGAATCCTACCCCTACTCCTATGGCGAATGGCTGGGGGCGCCAGGCAAACCAACCTTGTTTCTTTATTCCCACCACGATGTCCAACCTGTCAATTACGCCAATCAATGGCTGTCCGATCCATGGACCCTGACCCGGCGCGATGGACGGCTTTTTGGCAGGGGATCCGCCGATGACAAAGCGGCTTTTGTCGCCCAATTGGGTGCCATCGCGGCGTGGCTTAAAACCCATGGTTCACTTCCCGTTAATGTGAAAGTCCTTTGTGAAGGTGAAGAGGAGGTGGGCTCGCGGAATCTCCAGGGATTCTTCAAAAACCACCGCGAATGTATCGAATCCGATGTTGTGGTGGTTTGTGACACCGAAAATATCGAAGTAGGACTCCCCTGCATCACTTCCGCCCTACGGGGTATCGTGGCTGCCCAGGTCAAGGTTACAACCGCGCATTTCCCGGTTCACTCTGGTATGGCGGGGGGAGCCCTTGCGGATGCCGCAATCGTACTTTCCCAGGTTTTGGCCCGTTTGGGAAACCCCAAAGCGGATGTGCCGGTCCCAGGATTTGAAAAGAATCTGAAAAAGCTCACCCCTGGGGAAAAAGCCCTCTATGCGGAGCTACCCTTCGACGAGGCCAAAGCCCGGGCCGATTTGGGTATACTTCCGGGTGTCCCCTTCGCGACTCCCGAAGGGCGGACCATGTACGAACAAACCTGGCGCCATCCTTCGGCAACCGTGATCGCCATCGAAGCAAGCTCCATAAAAGGAGCATCCAACCAGGTCCTTCCCACCGCAGAGGCGATTGTTAGCTGCCGAATCGTCCCCGATATGGACCCGCAAGAAAGCTTTGAGCAACTCAAGGTTTTTCTCGAAAAAGATCCACCATTTGGAGCGAAGGTCGAAGTCATCCCCCACGGCCCCCCGGTCGCCTGGTGGGCCACGGATCCCAAGGGTCCGGCCTTCACCGCGGCAATGGATTCCCTCACCGAATCATTTGGCAGGAAAGCGGTCCCGATAGGTTGTGGCGGAACCATCGGCTTTGTTGGCCCCCTTGTTGAGATCCTGGGCGGGGCTCCAGCCCTGCTTCTGGGGATCGAGGATCCACAATCGAACGCCCATGCCCCTAATGAAAGCCTACATGAGGGCGATTGGAAAAAGTTGATGGGGGCCATGGTGCGAATGTTTGGAAAAATGG
>CAWUOD010000293.1:0-4857 GCA_963923115.1 uncultured Singulisphaera sp. | reverse complement strand
TCGGTCGTGCGGGACCAGTCAATGTTTCCAGTATCTTTTTTCAGCCGTGGTGCCCGGGTTACCAGTGCGGGGTCCTGCGGTATCCCCGTGACAGGACCACGGGAAATCCCCTCCACCATTTCCAAAGCCAGTGGGGCAGCCATCCGGGAAAGTCGCCCTTCCAGTTCCTCGGCGGTTTCCTCCGGGCCAATCGGCGTACGGACCAGGCCGATCACCTCTCCCGCATCCAGGCCCGGGGTCATCCGGATCACGCTGACTCCGGTCTCCTCATCCCCCGACCAAACCGCATGGGCAATGGGTGAGGCTCCCCGGTGCCTGGGAAGTATGGAGGCGTGAAGATTGATGCAGCCCAGTTTTGGTATCGCCAATGCCTCCTGGGAGAGGATTTGGCCATAAGCGGCGACCACGAGGAGGTCAGGTGCAAGTTCCCGAAGAATCGCCAGACCAGCCTCATCATTGATGGATTGGGGTTGATGGATCAGGATACCGCTTTTTAGGGCGGGGGCTTTGAGTCCAAGGCCTATCATTCGGCTGGAGCTGCGGACCGAAGCTCCCGGTTTATCGGGCTGGGTAATAAGGGCAATCGGTTTGAATGGGGAAGCGATCAGCGCCTCGAAGGCGGGCAACGCAAACCCCCCAGTTCCCGCATAAACGAGTCGCATGGATCAACCTATGCCTCACAAGACAGGGATTCGAGAACCTGCCCGAGTTCCAGATCCTTGGGAATTTCGCCCTTCTCCTGGGCGTGACGGAATTCCGCTTCCATTTCGGCGAGCGAGTTTTTTGAAGCGATCCGGGAAACCAGGCTCATCTTGTCGACGAAAAGGACCCCATTAAGGTGGTCGATTTCATGCTGCCATGCCCGTGCTGCCAGGCCGGTGGCCTCGATTTCGACTGGCTCGCCTTTGGCGGTGTAGGCTTGGACCTTAACCGATTTGGCCCTGCGAACGCGCTGGTAAAGCCCGGGAAAACTAAGGCAACCTTCGTTGTCGTCGATAGTTCCCTTGCGTTCGACTATGACCGGGTTGATGAAGATCTCTTCCTTGTCCTTCTGGTCGGGATCGCCTGTGATATTAAGCACAAGAAACTGGTGGGGAATGGCGACCTGATTTGCCGCCAGGCCAAGGCCTTTGGCCTCATACATCAGTTCAAACATCCTGCCAACACGGAGGTTGAACTCCTTGTCGATGCTGGTGAGGGGCTTTGCCTTGAAGCGGAGGGCCGGATGTGGGTAGTGCACAATCTTCATGGATTGCATGAAACTCTGATCCTTCAAAGGAAAAGGGGAGGGCGGTTTTCCAACCGCGCCTCCCCGATATTATCGCAAGATTACTTGGATTCCACGACCCAAATATTCCGGTAAGCAACTTTATCGTTGTGGTTTTGTAGTTGGAAGGGACCGGGTGTGGCGGTTTCCTTGGGATCACCGCCGGGGGTGAGCTTGAGGTTCAGTTTGTCATGAATCAATACACCGTTGTGGCGAAGGGTCAGCACGGCATCGGCGGTTTTTTTGCCTTCGGCATCGAATTTGGCGGCGGTGAACTCGATGTCATAGGTTTGCCAGGTCAATGGCGGAAGGGCCATGTTGACGGCGGGTTTTGCTAGCTTGTAGATGCCGCCACACTCGTTGTCTTCACCGGTGAGACCGAAAGAGTCCAAAACCTGAATTTCGTAGCGGTTTTGAGGGAATACCCCGCTGTTGCCCCGGCCTTGGCCACGCGATTCGGGCATGAAGGGAGTGCGGAATTCGAGGTGGGCGGTGAAGTCCTTGAACTTCTTTTTGCTGGTGACGCCAACATCAAGAAGGTTGCCTTCGGTCAGTTTGCCATTGTTCCATTCCGAGGCGCTTGATCCATCGAAAAGGACAACGGCGCCCTCGGGAGGTTTGGCCCCGAGTGTTGGGCTTTCACGACGCACCTTTTTGAGCGTGCCGGTGAACTTGCCTTTGGTGATTTCAATCTTGTCAGCATCGATGGTGGCTTCGGTTTCAGGTAATTCGATGTTGGCTTTTTGGGTTCCTTCGACCAACTTGGCTTTGCCCGTGTGTTGGTCGGAGCCATCATAACCCGCGCCCGGGAGACCGCCTGGATAAGCGCGAAAGGCGAAAGCGCCTTTGCCTTCGGCGACGACCTGAACGCCGACTTTGATCTGTCCGCCATCCGCGTCCTTGAGATCGCCGACAAATTCGCCCTGAATGGCGTAATCGACGCCGGCTTTGGCCGGGTCGGTGAAAACGGGTGCATTGTCTGCCGAAAAAGCAAGCAAAGTTGCTGTGATAAAGGTGGAAATCACCGGGAAACTCCTTTGGAAGAGGGAAATGGACGCAAGCGGGCGAGGAAAGGGGACTTCTATAAGAAAAGGTTAGGTTTTTTTGGTTGAATGGGGGAGTCCCCCCACAAATCCGCCAAGTACTTCGCAAGAATCGTCTTGCGCCATCCGGTTGATTTGCTAGGATATTAACTCAACCATAGGTATGGGTAAGTGAGTCGGCATGGGGCCGACTTTAAGGTGGAAATGGGAGCTGATTGTGATTACCAAGGAGCGAAAGACGGAAATCATTGGCAAGTTCGCCCGTTCGGGCGGCGATACGGGCTCCTCCGAAGTGCAGATTGCTCTGCTCACGGCAAGGATCAATGAGCTTCACGATCATATGAAGGCCCACAAAAAGGATCACGCTAGCCGTCGTGGTCTGTTGCAAATGGTAAGCCGTCGTTCCTGTTTGCTTGGTTACCTCAAGGAAAGCGACCGCGAGCGTTATACCGCTGTGATCGCCTCGCTCGGCTTGCGCAAGTAAGCCGCACCGGGATTTGCTTGAAAAAGGCCAGCAGGCCAAAGCTCTTACTCTGTTTTTTCCATTTTTTCCGGTCCGGGCCAGCATGGCCCGGATCCTGGATGTGCTCACCCTTCCTATACACAGTCTCGCTCACCGATTTGCCTCGCATTTCATGAGGCCCGGTGTTGATGCCCCGTTGGTGCGTGGCTTAGGCAAGGCTGCTTTTCTTGGCGTAGTTGGGAGTTGTCGTTCATGATCGTACATAAGTTGGAAATTGCTATCGGTTCCGGAACCCTTACTCTTGAGACCGGTAAACTGGCGAAACAGGCTCATGGTGCTGTTGTTGTCACCTTTGGCGAGACCATGATCCTTGCCACCGCCGTGGAAGGCGCCGAAGATCCCCGTCGGGATTTCTTCCCTCTCGTGGTGGATTATCGGGAAAAATTCTATGCCGCTGGCCGTTTCCCGGGTGGTTACATCAAGCGTGAAAATCGCCCCTCCCTCAAGGAAACCCTGACTGCCCGCCTGATTGACAGGCCTATCCGCCCGCTTTTCCCATCCAATTATCTTCGTGAAGTCCAGATCATGGTCAGCACCCTGGCCGCGGATCGTCAAAACGATCCCGACATCCTGGGCATGATCGGTGCAAGCGCCGCCCTTCACATCAGCCATCTTCCCTTCCTGCATCCCACGGCGGCCGTGCGCATCGGACGGGTAAACGGCCAGCTCATTCCCATGCCAACCCAGGAGCAACTCGAGCAATCGGACCTTGACCTGGTTATCGCCGGCACCAAATCCGAAGTCACCATGATTGAAGGGTTTGCCCGTGAAATTCCCGAAGACCAAATGCTTCAGGCGATCGTCTACGGCCAAAGCCTGATCACCCGTATCGTCGAGGCCATTGAAAAGTTCCGTGAAGTGGCTGGTCTGCCCGCCAAGCAATACCCAGCCGAGGCCCCAGTAAATCCTCTTATTGAAGAGTTCAAAAAGAAATTTTACGGTGAGTTCACTTCCGCCAAGGTCAACGCCAACAAGGCCGAGCGCTATGCGGCCATCAAGGCCCTCAAGGAAAAAATCAAGACCGAGTACCTCGCCGAGGGGCACACCCCGGTTTATACACCGGCACAGGTCGAAGGCGCTTTCGCCTACATGGAAGAGCGCGTGGTGCGCGACCAGATTCTCGGCGGGCGCCGCATCGATGGGCGCGCGATGGATGAGATCCGCGCGATCCACTGCGAAGCGGGCGTTTTGCCAAGGGTGCACGGTTCCGCCCTTTTCCAACGGGGTGAAACCCAGGCCCTTGTCGTGGTAACCCTCGGCACCTCCTCGGATGAGCAATCCGTTGAGGGACTTGGTGGTGAAATCTCCAAGAAATTCATGCTTGACTACAATTTTCCACCTTTCAGCGTGGGTGAGTGCAAGCCGATTCGCGCTCCCGGTCGCCGGGAATTGGGACACGGTGCCCTTGCCGAGCGCAGCCTGAAGCCGATTATTCCAGGCGTCGAGGAGTTCCCCTACACGATTCGCGTCGTCTCCGACATCCTCGAATCGAACGGTTCCTCCAGTCAGGCCAGCGTATGCGGTGGGACCCTTGCCTTGATGGACGCGGGCGTCCCCATCACGAACCCGGTTGCCGGAATCTCGATTGGTCTTGTGAAGGAACCCGATCGTCACATTCTCCTCACTGATATCCAGGGTGATGAGGACCATTTCTGCGATATGGACTTCAAAGTCGCGGGGACCGGGGTCGGCATCACCGGCATCCAGCTCGATCTCAAGATCAACGGAATCAGCGAGGCCATCATCAAGGATGCACTTGAGCAAGCCCGCCTGGGTCGTCGACACATTCTCAAGCAAATGCTTGGTGTGCTGCGTCAGCCCCGTGAGGAAATTTCCACCCACGCACCACGCTTGCTTACCGTCCAGATTGATCCCCAAAAGATCGGCATGCTCATTGGACCCGGTGGCAAAAACATCAAGGGAATCCAGGAAAGCACCGGCGCCAAGATCGACATCGAAGATGATGGAACGGTCTATATCCTGTCTCTTATACACATCGGACGCTGCCGACGATACTCCTTGTG
>CAWUOD010000292.1:0-4862 GCA_963923115.1 uncultured Singulisphaera sp. | reverse complement strand
GATTTATCCGAGTTTGTAGCATTCCGGGCAGCGGCAAAGGGAGCGCAGGTAATCGAGGCGGAAAATGCCCGTATCGTGCCCATCCGCCCAAGTGATCCGGTACGCATAGCGGCCGACGGGATCGATTCGCTTGACTTCAAGAGGCGCGATTTCGCTCGGTTTGAGAACCCGAAACGGATCGGCCGGTTTTTGGGCCTCTTCCTTGCAGCCCGCGCAAGGACATGAGGCGCGCAGGTGCTTGTAGGGATGAACCGATTCGTGCCCATCACTCCAGGTGATGCGAATCTGGCCTGGGTCTTTTTGAAGCTTGGTGGGGAGGAGGTCGCTCATGCTCGGTGCGCAGGGTTCGGTTCGGTTGTCCCCAAAAACCAAAGCCCTCGGGGAACAAGGGATTCATTTTAATAGTGTAGGAGTCTGCCCGGGTCAGGATATCGATTTGCCCAATTGATCCAGCTCGTCGAGAAACTCCCGGGATGGGGCGCGGCCCGCATCCAGCCACGCTTTGGCAAGTTCCACCACCAGGCGATTCACCGGGCACATTTCGTCCTTCCCCGCAAGGCGGATCAGGTGCCCGTTGTAGTGATCGATCTCGGTTTCCCCTTTGGCAAAGTCGAGCGCCATGGAACAATAGGTTCCCCGAAGCGATGGGGCAAAAAATCGTGCCAGGGGTGCCCTGAGCCACCCTTTTTCCAGGATCCACGCGACTGTGGAGGGTAGAAACGGCCCCACCTTTCCCAAGGGGATTTTTTTGTCCCGCATGATGGCGATGTTTTCGCGCAAAAGGGCAAAAAACCATCGCCTTGCCTGCGGATCGGTAAGCAAAAGACTGTTGTCGATTCCCGCGGCCGAAGCGATAGGGCTGATAGCTGCGTTGTAGATCAATTTGCTTGCTTTATAGGGGCGGATATCGGTGGTAAGTTTTGCTCGAATCCCCATGCTCTTTAGTTGGGGCCCAAGGGCAGCCAACCATATCCGGGCGGTTTTGACCCATTCCTCGGCGCCTTTTGTGGCTTCTCCTTGTGCTGGCCCAAAATGGAAATCTCCCCGGCGGGTGATGCGGGTGTGGGGGGCTTCGGGATCGCACTCGGAAATCCAGGAGGCGATCCCCTCCAGTGAAGTGGCTCTATCGGCCAAATGGGGGTCGAAACCATTTTGAATTGGGATGACTGGGATATTTGGGCAAATTTTTTCTAAGACCTGAGAATTGTGGTATCCTTTAATACAGAGAAAAAGGGGCACATTCGGGATGGGATTCCACTCCTGAAACGCCAACAGGGGAATGGGTTCGGGGGCAAAACCATCGATTTGGACCCCGTCCTGGTTCCCTCTGCGCAGTTTGGTAGCCGAGGATTCGATGAGCCGGACCCGGCAGCCCGCTCTGTGTAGCGCCACGGCAATGCAAATTCCTATTCCGCCCGCGCCGATAACATCCGCGGATTTGGGCAGGAGATCGGAAAGCGCCGCCTGTTTGGCGAGGTTGGTGGCGGCCATGTTGAGATTGGCCATGGTGGTCCTGTTGGGGAAGTCCCTGGAAAGCGTTTATCATGCCCCTGAGCCTTGAAGAATACGCCGACGAACTGTCCGACCGCAAGGACTTGATTTGGCCCAAGCCTCCCAAGCCGGAACCGGTGAGCGCCAAATCAGGTATCCAGAGGCTTCCCGAGGTTCGCTGTGTTCTTTGGAATGTTTATGGGACCTTTCTCAACATTTTTTCCGGGGAGATCCTCTTTGATCATCCCAAGGAATTGGTGATGTCCTTCGCCCTGGACAAAACCATCAAGGAATTCAACATGTGGACATTCATGTCGCGCCGGCCGGGCGAGCCTTCCGCGCAAATGAAGGTTCTCTACGACCAGGTCATGGCGTTTGACATGGTGGGGATCGGCTTGGTCAAAGGGGAAAAATACCCGGAAAAGCCCTCCGAAAAAATTTGGGAAATCATTATCAAAAACAAGCTCAAATCGGATTACCATTTCGATGCGGGCAAATATGGTCCCATGCCCGAATACGCCAAAAAGATCGCATACTTTTTTCATGCGAGCCTTCAGGGAACCGCCCCCCACGAGGGGGCTGTGGATGCGGTCCGGACTTTGTCGGAATTGGGGATTCGTCAGGGATATCTGACCGATGGTCAATGTTTCACCTGGGCCCAGGTGCGTCGGGGAGTATTGTCGGAACAGGCTGGTTTGGACCCGGACATACTTTTTGACAGGAAATTGCGGGTGGTTTCGGTCGAGGCGGGCGCCAAAAAGCCGAGTGAACGCATTTTCCAGCGGGCCAGGGAGTGCCTTGCCTCCGCGGGGCTCGACCCGACCCAGGTTCTCTATGTTTCGAACAAATTGGAAACCGATTTGGCCCCCGCTAAAAAGATCGGTATGCGAACTGCTTTGTTTGTCGGTGACAAATCGACCTTGCAGGCTCGGCCTGAACAGCTTAAAGACCAAAACCTGAAGCCTGATTTGCTTTTGACCCGGCTGGATGAATTACCTCGGGCATTTGCAGGTTAGCAAAAAGAATCAACTATACTGGCCCTGCTAAAAGGATTTCCGGACATGGCACCCCCGGCAATTTTGGACCCTTCCACCCTGGATTTGACCCGTGTTATTGCGGGCAAGGACAGGATCCGCTCCGTTCTTCCCCAGCGCTTTGAAATGGAGCAGCTTGACGCCATTATCCATTCCAGCAAGGAAGATGGGCTGGTTATCGGGTACAAGGATATTTCCACCGAAGAGTTCTGGGTAAAGGGGCATATGCCCGGGATGCCGATTTTTCCCGGTGTCCTTCTTTGTGAGTCCGCGGCCCAGCTCTGTTCGTTCCACGCGATGACCGAGACCATCATAGGCGGGGACTTCATCGCGTTTGGCGGAATGGAAAATGTCCGTTTCCGGGCGATGGTGCGTCCAGGGGATCGTCTGGTCCTGATCGCGAAAGCGGGGAAAATCAACCGCCGACAAATGAACTATTCCGTGCAGGGGTTTGTTGGGACCACACTGGTTTTTCATGGCGAAATTATTGGCATGGCCGTGAATCGCACAGGAAATGAAAAGCCTGCCGCAGAATCCACCGCAACCTGAGGTCTCACCTTGCGCAAGCCCGATCGGGTCGCCCCGGAATTATTGGCGAAATTTTGCTTCGATCTCCCTCCCGTTCCCAGGCAACTTGACTGGCAGGCGCTTTTTGGGAATGACCGACCCGTCGAGCTGGAAATCGGCTGTGGCAAGGGCGCGTTCATTGTTCACGCCGCGACGACACGGCCCGAGGTCAACTTTGCCGGGATCGAAGTTGTTCGCAAATACCAACTCTATTGCGGAACACGAATCGCAAGGCGGAACCTCACCAACGCGCGGATGGCTTGCACCGACGCCCGTTTTGCCCTTGCATGGTCCATTCCGGTCGGTTCCCTCAAGGCTGTCCATGTCTATTTTCCCGATCCATGGTGGAAAGCCCGTCATGCGAAAAGGCGAATTGTCACCCCGGAATTTCTCGTTTGGGTGATTCGATGCCTTAAGCCCGGGGGCACCTTTCACCTGGCCAGCGATGTGCCCGACTATTTTCACGCAAGTGTGGAGATCCTCGACCAGCAGCCGCTGTTGGTTCGCCAGGACCTGCCCGATGACCGTGGGACGATCACCAATTTTGAACGGAAGGCCCTGGCCAAGGGGGGGGTGATTAATCACGGGATCTGGTTGCGACCAACCACCGACCTCCCCCCCGCTCCTCCCGATCCCCAGCGACTATTTCCCGTGCCTTTGCCCGGTGCCGAATCCGATTTCGGAACTGGCCCCGTTGACTCCCAAGTATCCGATCAACCGTAACGGTTGAATCGGGTTTAAGAAGTTTGTCGAAAATTCCGATCATCCTGTTGGCTCGGTATGCGGCCTGACCCTCCGCGGATCCTTGCCACCCCACAGAAGTATCGGGAGTTCCTGGATGTCACCCTGGCCTTTCGCGCTACAGACGGCGCCGTTCCCGGCGGTTGTCGATCCAAGGCGCTATTACCCCTCGTCCACGCATGAGAACGCCCTTCGCGGTCTTGTGAGCGCATGGCAGGAGGGTGAGCCCTGGATATCCCTTTCCGGAGCGCCGGGCACCGGAAAAACCCTACTTTTGCACCTCCTCATGGAGATGATTCCCCAGGGGAGTCGCCTCGCATACATCACCCAGCCCCTTCGGGATCCGGCGGACCTGGTGCGGATTGTCGCGCACGATTGGCATCTGGATGATGGTTCCGCCCCGACTGGTGTGGCGCGCAACCGTGTGATCGAGGCCATCCTGGATGGTCTGCGCCAGGGAACCCCGCCTGTCATTCTTGTCGAACAAGCCGATCTGATGTCCGATCAAAGCGCCGATGAATTGATGAGTTGGTCCCACCTCCAGGGGAAGGGGCAAGCCGGCATTCAGGTTTTGCTTTGCGCAAGGGGCGAGCTTCCCGGCCTGACCGCCCTGGCGGGGCTTCATGACGCATGGGACATGGTTGGAGGCGGGGGCGCTCTCTCTCCACTCGAGGCGGTTGAGGCTTCGGATTTTCTCAGATATCAGATCCGCTGGGCCGGTGGATCGCCTGGCGGCATCCTTGGAACGGAGGCCGAAGACCGGATGATCGACCTCGGCGCGGGCAATCCCCGCCGCCTTTGCCAGTTGGGTCGTCATGCCAGTCGGCTTGCCTCGAAAGCGGGGATGGACTCGATCGAACTTGAAGCCGTCGAACAGGCTGCCGCCGAACTTTGGGGTGGGACGGGATGCCTCGAAATGGGTTCTGAAGATCCCGAATTCGGGGGATTGCCAGCAATGGAAACCAGTACACCCCCACCTGAAACCCTAATGAATTCCGAGGCTGTCTCTTATACACATCTGACGCTGCC
>CAWUOD010000291.1:0-4866 GCA_963923115.1 uncultured Singulisphaera sp. | reverse complement strand
TTGCCCGCCATGGAAGATGACACCGACAAACGGGTCATGGCCATGCGGGCCGATGGGTTGCGTCTGGTTCAGGATGGGGTCCTGGGCAGTCTTGGTGCCGGGGTGGAAAGGCTTTGGCAGGAGGGTTTGCGTCCGGTACTCAAGCGAAGTCTTTTTCGGTTGCCCCCGGCCCAACCAGGTGGATCCATATCCCCGGCCCAACCTTGCACCCAACCCGGACCGGGCCGGAGTGGGGATCCGGATGCTGTTTTGGGGTTTCCCAAGTCGGATCAGGAGCAGGGCAAACGGGCCCATTGGCACACCAATGGATGTGGGGATTTCACCCTTTTGTCGCGCGACGATTTTTTCCAGCTGGGCGGATATTGGGAATTTGATGGCTTCTCCATGCACATCGATTCCCTTTTGCTCTACCAGGCGGCGGCGCGGGGGATGGTCGAATCGGTCTTCGAAGAGCCATGCGCCATTTACCATATTGAACACCAGCCCGGCAGCGGTTTTACCCCCGAAGCCTCGGCGGTGATGTATGAGCGGGTCAGGAAAAAGGGGCTCCCTTACATTCGTGATGAGGATCTCGAGCAGATTCAGAGGGACATTCACCAGGGGAGTGGGGCAAAAAATCCGCCAAATTGGGGTCTTGAGGGCGTAGTATTGGGCGATCAAAAGATATAAGTTTGCGTTTGGCCTCCCATCCCCACCCTTTTGGGGGGTCCGGTTTGGCTTCCCTGGATTGCAGGACGGCGATTTACCCCTTATACTGAATGATTCCAAGACTCGGCCTTCGGTAGGCCGGGCCGGAATCTTTTTTGGTTTGTGGAATTCCATGTTCGAGGGTTTGCAAAGAACGCTGACTGACGCGCTCCGCAAACTTCGCGGGAAAGGTCGCCTCACCGAGGCGAACATCCGTGAGAGTTTGGACGATGTCCGTACCGCGCTTCTGGATGCCGATGTGCATCTGGATGTCGCGAATGGGTTCATTGCCCGCGTTACCAAACGCGCCATCGGCCAGGAAGTTCTCAAATCGCTGGATCCCGGCGAACAGGTTTTGAAGGTTGTTTACGACGAACTGGTTGCCCTTATGGGCCCCGTCGACCCTTCCATTCCGACAGCCCAGGGGCGCCCCACCGTAATCATGCTCTGTGGCCTTCAGGGGCAGGGCAAAACGACCACAGCCGGCAAATTGGCCCTCACCCTCAAGCAAAAGGGGCGTAAAGTCCTGCTTGTCGCGGCCGACCTTCAGCGCCCCGCCGCCATCGATCAACTCGACCTGTTGGGCAAACAGATCGAAGTTCCTGTTTATCGCGAAGAAATCCAGACCGGTCCTGATGGCGCCCGAATCGGCCCCAATCCGGTGGATGTCTGCAAGCGTGGTGTGGCCCACGCCAAAGGCCTTTTGATCGACACGGTGATATTGGACACCGCGGGTCGTCTGCATGTGGCGGAAATGCCCATGGACGAACTGCGTCAGATCGACCGGTCCGTCCACCCTGATCAGGTCTATTTCGTTTGCGATGCGATGACCGGGCAGGATGCCGTTCAAAGCGCCCGCGCCTTTAACGAAGCCCTCGATATCAACGGTGTGATCCTTACCAAGCTCGATGGCGATGCCCGTGGTGGCGCGGCCCTTTCGATCAAGGAAATCACAAAGGTCCCGATCAAATTTGTCGGTATGGGCGAAAAGCTCGACCGGCTTGAGGAGTTCCGCCCCGAGGGTATGGCCCAGCGGATCCTCGGACAAGGCGATATCCTTTCGCTTGTCGAAAAGGTCTCCCGTGTTCAGTCCGAGATCACCGAGGAAGAGCGCATCAAGCAGCAAAAGAAGCTTGAAGCGGGTGATTACACCATTCAGGATTTCCGTGAGCAGCTCCCCCTGATTCGCAAAATGGGGCCGCTCAAGGATGTTCTTGGGACTCTCCCTGGCGTGTCGGACATGATGCCCGCCGACCAGGATCCCGAGGCCTCCATCAAACGCATCCAGGGAATCATCGATTCGATGACTCCCAAGGAGCGCAAAAATCCCGACGAAATCGACTATGCCCGTCGTATGCGTATCGCCAAGGGTAGTGGCGTGCAGGCGACCGAGGTCAAGCAACTCATTACGGTGTTCGAGCAAATCCGGGCGTTCATGCGTCCCATGGCCAAGATGTCGATGCTGGAGCGAATCCGCATGGTGTCCGGCCTTGGGAAGATGGGCGGATTCATGCCTGGGGCGAAGCTCGCCGTGAAGGACCAAGGGGACGGAGGATTGTCCCCCAGGGAGCGTGCGGCGTTGCGCCGCAAGAAGAAGCACCGCTAAAAGGCGGTGCGCAAGGGGCGACGGGACATGGTGTCCGGTCCGCCAGGAAGGATGATTGCAGTGGCAGTTCGACTTCGTATGAAGCAGATGGGGCGCAAGCACCGCGCCTTCTTCCGGATCGTGGCGATCGATTCCAAGCAACCTCGTGACGGTCGCGTCCTCGAGGAGCTGGGAACTTACGATCCCGCCATCAAGGAGAAGGAGAAGCGTGTTAGCTTCGACCCTGTCCGTGTGAAATATTGGCTGAGCGTTGGGGCCCAACCTTCGGAACATGTCGCCGCTTTCATCAAGCGCTACATGGAAGAGTTTGAAAAGGCCGCCGCCGCAGCGCCGACCGTTTAAGTGCCGAGGGGGTGGCCTCTTTCCTGATTTTTCCGGGTGTCCAGGCATCCAGACCGATTGGGAACGAAAACAGGCCAACCCCATGGGCTTCGGAGGCTGACCGTGCGCTTTGATGTGCTTACCCTGTTTCCCGAGATTTTTTCGGGGTTTCTTGGGGAAAGCCTCATGGCCAAGGCGATCGCCAAGGGGCTCTTTCAGGCAAGGATCTGGAACATCCGCGATTGGGCGGGTGGCAGGCGCCAGAGCGTCGACGACAAGCCTTTCGGGGGTGGACCGGGAATGGTTCTCATGCCCGGGCCGGTGTTCGATGCGGTGGAAGCCGTCCAGGCGGAGGACCCCGCGCAGGGTACGCTGGTGATGCTGACCCCATCGGGGAAACGCCTCGACCAGTCACTTGCCCGGGAGTTGTCCCAAAAGCGGCGTCTGATCCTCCTTTGCGGGCGCTACGAGGGTTTCGATGAGCGGATCCGGGTTGGCTTGAAGCCTCTGGAGATCTCCATCGGAGACTTTGTTTGCAACGGAGGCGAGGTTCCGGCGATGGTCATCATGGAAACCGTGATGCGCCTTATTCCCGGAGTTCTCGGTGACCCGGACAGCGCGGTGGAAGAATCCCACAGCGAACCAGGCCTTTTGGAATATCCCCAATACACCCGGCCAAGGGTGTTCCGGGATATGGAGGTCCCCGAGGTGCTTCTTTCCGGGGACCATGGCCGAATCGCCAAGTGGAGACGCGAACAGACTTTGCTTAGGTCTGGGGTGGACTCGGAGTCCCCGAAGACCAAGGTGGATGGAAAACGATAGATTTCTTGGAAAGGCAGGATGGATCATGAAGAATGCATTGATGGCCCTCGTTGAGGACAAGGCCCGCGAACGCGTGCAGGAAGCCTGCGCCGCCGCGAAGGTCAACCGGCAAATCCCCGAATTCACGATCGGCGACACCGTCGATGTGTACCTTCGATTCCTGGAAGGCGAAAAAGAACGCATCCAGGTTTACAACGGGCTGGTGATCTCCATGCGTGGCCATGGCGCCACCGCGATGTTCACTGTTCGCCGCATTGTCCAGGGTGAAGGCGTCGAGCGTATTTTCCCGCTTGAGTCCCCCCGCATCGCCAAGCTTGAAGTCAAGCGTCACGGCGAAGTGCGCCGGGCCAAGCTGTACTACCTCCGGGATCGCGTCGGCAAGGCAACCCGCCTTCGCGAACGCAAGAAAGCGGTCCGCTAAGACCGACTTTTTGGAGGTTTTGGAGGGACAACGCGATGCGATGGCTCTCCTGGACCGATCTGTTTCGTCCACGAAACTGGACCTGGCGGCGACTGCTCGGGAATCGTTCCGAGCGGATCGCCGCAAAGCATTTACGCAAAGAGGGATTGCGTATATTGGCGCGCAATATCGAGGCGCCGGGTTTGGGGGAAATCGACATCCTTGCCCGTGAGGGGGACACGCTTGTCGTGGTCGAAGTCCGGTCAAGGCGCGTGGCAGACGCACAAATCCCGCTCGATTCGGTTGATCATTCCAAAAGACAACGGATTCTCACCGCGACCCGTTGGCTCATCCGCCGGCATAATCTGGCCGGTGTGAATATCCGCCAGGACATCGTCGCGATCGCCTGGTCGGAAAATAATCAGATAACAGACATCCGTCATATTCGAAATGCGTTCGGGTCAGACGGAACCCAGGCATGCCATCCAGGTTCGGGTGCCGTCCCGGCGCGTGGCGCCTGGTTTTAAGACCTTTTTTGTCAGGTTGGGTGAAAGTAGCTTTTGGGGTCCGGATGGGACGGGGTTTGCTCGCCTTTTACCCTGGATTTCACCCGGCTTTCATTTACAGGCTCAATCCCGTTTTTATCAGGGGGTATTCTCCGTGAAAAGCGCATCCGAACAGTGGGAAATCCTCAAGCGGGGTATCGATGACGCCGTTCCGGCCGGCGAACTTCAAAAAAAACTGGAAAAATCGGTCGCGACCGGAAAACCCCTCAGGGTGAAATACGGGATCGATCCGACAGGAATAGATGTCCATTTGGGTCACACGGTCCCCTTGCGCAAACTCCGCCAATTCCAGGATCTGGGGCATCAGGCCGTCCTGATCATCGGTAACTACACGGCTTTGGTGGGCGATCCTTCCGGACGGGATCAGACCCGCGCCCGTCTGACCCAGGAGCAGGTGGAGATCAACGCGGTCGACTATCTGTCTCTTATACACATCTGACGCTGCCGACGATACTCCTTGTGTA
>CAWUOD010000290.1:0-4872 GCA_963923115.1 uncultured Singulisphaera sp. | reverse complement strand
CCGAAATATCCCCCTGCATTGGATCGTGGCATTTGCTCAGGGAAAACGGCAACTTGTCATGAGTTGTAAACCGAATTTTCATTAGACCCAAAATGGCACCAGGCCGGCGGTTTTGCCCGAAGGGAAATTCCACACTGGCCGGCTTTCCCGTAAGAATATTATTGAAGCCCGCCTGCTTGAATATCGCCAACCCTTGTAGTGTTCCATGACCATTCCACCCCCGCCCACGGTTTCCAGCCTTAGTCTGAAATGGGCATTCCAGGTGGTATTCCCACAAGTTCCTTTTCTGTGGCCCGGTTTTTCCCTATTGACTGGTTCCTTTCGATCGGTTTTTTCTACCTCTCAGGTCGCACTTTTGTTGGTCACCACCGCCTTTGGCCTGACAGGTACGATTCGTGGCACGGAACCTCTTGAAGGTTTTCTTGAGAAGCACTGTGTCCGGTGTCATGGTCCACAAAAGGAAGAAGGAAACATCCGTCTCGACCGACTCTCCCGTAATTTCAAAATCGGTGCGGACTCCCAATACTGGGCCGATGTCCTCGAAAAGGTCAACAACGGCGAGATGCCTCCCAAAAAGGAGAAAAAACCAACCCAGGCGGAGATCGGGGCGTTCGTCGCAAATCTCGATGCGCGGCTCAAGGAGGGTAGGGCATTACGCATGGCGGCCCGGTCCGCCGTTTCCCTTTATCGTTTGAGCCGAAAAGAGTATCAGAATACGGTCTATGACCTGCTCGGTGTTCGGTATGATCCCGCGAAACCGGGTGAGTTGAACGAGGATACCCTTTGGCACGGGTTTGAGCGCCTCGGTTCGCAACTTTCGCTCTCGCCATCGCATGTCGATCGCTATTACCGCGCCGCGGGGCTCGTGCTGGATCGGGCCTTTCCCGGCAAACCGGGTGAGGCAAGCAAGGTCCGCAAAACGGCTGCCGACTTGCGTTACAACGGCGGGAAGGTCCAACAGGAAGTCCTGGACCGCTTCGGCATCAAGCGCCCCTTGCGCTACCTCCTTTATCCCGGAACGGTTCAGGAAGCCCTCTCGCCCCAGTGGTTCGCAAAAGCAGGTCCGGAGCAAAGCGGTCTCTACAAATTGCGCATCAAGGCCAGTGGTATCCGCCCGCCAGGTGGCCAGCCAGCCCACCTTAGCATCGGCAAACGGACCGGTGAGGAGACCGTTGATGCCCTCATCGAGTTTGACCTCACAGCGCCCGAGGACAGCCCGCAGGTTTATGAATTCGAAGTGTTTCTGGAGATGCCCGCGACTCTGGATTTCTGCGTTGTCGCAACAGATGTCGTGGACCGAAGGAAAGGCGCCGCTTTTCGCAACGCGCTCAGTGGAGGTGGGTATATTTTCACCCACAGCAGCGAGACGCTGCTCCTGAATCCCAACGCGCCCCAAATGTTTGATGACAAGAGGAATGGCATTTTCTCAACGGTGCTCCTGGATTGGATCGAATGGGAGGGCCCATTGGTAACACCGGCAGAGAAATCCCGCCGTGCCGGTTTGGTGCCTTCGGATCATGCGTCGATTGAAGTGGTTGAAGAACATTTGAAACTCTTCGCCGAAAGAGCCTGGCGGCGTCCCGTTAAAAAGGAAGAATTGGCAAACTATCTGCAGGCTTACCGCTCGGAGCGCAATGCAGGCGAAAAGACTGCCGACGCCTATCGGATCGCGATGCAGGGAATATTGACCTCCAGGAATTTCCTCTATCTCGTCGAGGGGGACCCGGTGGCCCGCGAACGCCTCAACGACAGCGAACTTGCCTCACGGCTCTCCTATTTCCTTTGGAGCTCCATGCCTGATGATGGCTTGTTGACCGCCGCCAAAAGCGCATCACTGAAAGGCGATGGCCTGGTGAAGGAGGTGGACCGGCTTCTTGCGGACAGCAAGGCCAATCGCTTCATCGATGATTTTGTGCGGCAATGGCTCCAATTGCACCGCCTCGGCATGTTTCCTCCGGACAAAAAACTCTACCCAAACTATGATGCGTGGCTCGAAACGAGCCTTCGCGCCGAGCCTGTTGAGTATTTCCGGGAGATGTATTCCAGGAATCTTCCCATCGATGGCTTCATCGATTCTGACTGGACCATGGCCAATGCCCGGCTATGTGATTTTTATGGCCTTCCGGAGCCTAAAACCGGTGGCTTCAAGCTGGTCAAGCTCAATCCCGGGGATCACCGCGGCGGCATTCTCACGATGGGAGCGGTGCTCGGTCTGACCTCCGACGGTACACGCCATCGTCCGGTGCATCGCGGTGTGTGGGTGAGTGAGGCGATCTTTGCAAAAACACCTCCGCCCCCACCGGCAAATGTAAGCGCGATCGAACCCAGCCCGCCGGAGAGCCCCAAGGCCACTCTCCGCCAAAAGATCGAAGCCCATCGCAATAATGCGAACTGTGCCGCCTGCCATGCGAAGATCGATCCGTTGGGCCTCGCCTGGGACAACTATGATGCGATCGGGCAATGGCGCACTCGCGAAAAGGTTGCCCAGGGGCGTGGCGAGGACCCTTTGATCGATCCTTCGGGCTTGATGCCTGACGGCCGTCCATTCAAGGATTCCGTTCAGTTCAAAAGTCTGCTGCTTGAGGACCGCGCCAGGTTTGCGCGAGCCTTCATTGAACATCTTTGCACCTATGCCCTTCGGCGTGTCTTAACGGTCGACGACCAGGAAGACCTCAAGGCCATCGAAGCCGAGGCAAAGAAAAACCAATATCGGATCAAGGATATCCTCCGGGCCGTGGCCCTTTCTGACCTTTTACGCAAACGATAAGAACGGGAATTACCATGAGCACTTTTCGGTCACAATCCTGGTTAATCGACCGCCGTCACGCTTTGCGGGCCATGGGAAGTTGCATTTCCCTTCCGTTTCTGGAATGCATGGTTCCGCTTCGGGCGAATGACAAACTGACCGCAACGCCGCGCCGAAGCGCCTTCATCTACCTTGCAAACGGTGTCCATTCGCTTAACTACCAGGTCACCTCACCCGGCAAGGACTACCAATTCTCCCGTTCGCTAAAACCGCTGGAAAAGCATCGACAAGTCATCACGCCAATCAGCGGTCTCCATCACTCGGGAGCTCTCGCCCATCACCACAATTGCATTTCCGTCTGGCTGACAGGGGGCAAACTGGGTCCCTCGGATCGAAACACCATCTCCATCGACCAGAAGATGGCCGA
Source organism: uncultured Singulisphaera sp. (assembly GCA_963923115.1). Lineage (GTDB taxonomy): Bacteria > Planctomycetota > Planctomycetia > Gemmatales > Gemmataceae > SYLG01. The sequence continues at coordinate 1,699 of CAWUOD010000290.1, read as the reverse complement.
GATCACCTCGAAACACACCCGATATCCTTCCATGGAAATTGCCCTAACGGGGGATTCCCTGAGTTGGACCGCCGATGGAATCCGGTTGCCATCCATGCGTCGTTGCAGCGAGATCTTCGCATCGCTCTTTGAAGAACCGAAAGGGGGCAAGGCAAGCCAAAGGAGAGAATTACGCCGTAAAGGGAGCGTTTTGGACGCCAATCTTGCGGAAGTGCGCAGACTTGAGCAGGCCATGGGATCAGCCGACAGGGGGCGTCTCGATCAATATCTTTCCTCGGTTCGAGAGGCGGAAATCCGCACGAGGCGGGCCGATGCCTGGCTCGATACACCTCTCCCCAATATCTCCGACGCGGTTCGCCAACGCACCAATCGCGATATTCCTGCCACAATGGCCGGAGACTATTTCCGCACCGTCTATGACCTCATCGTTCTCGCTTTCCAGACCGATTTGACCCGGGTGGCCACTTTCAGCCTGGGGGGTGAGGGGGATGCCTTCTCTATTCCCGAGATCGGCATCACCGAGTCACGCCACCAACTCAGCCACCATGGCGGCGATCCTGGCTACATGGAGAAACTGACGAAGTATGACACCTTCGCCATCGAACAGTTCAGCTACTTCCTCACCCGGCTGGCCGAGACCAAAGACCTAAGTGGTAAGCCGCTCATCAGCTCGACCATGGCCCTCTTTGGCAGCGGCATGTCCTACGGTCACAGCCACGGCAACGCCAACCTTCCGCTGGTTTTGGCCGGGGGTTCGGACCTCGGCCTGAAGCACGGAACCCACCTCGATTTCAACCAGGGGCACTTCAAGGGGTACCAGCTCGACAAACCCGGCGAACACTACTCACTTTGTAGCAGGCCCGCAAACCCGAATGCCTACATGAGCAATCTCCTGCTACTGATGGCCCAAAGGATGGGTGTGGAGGTCGACAAATTCGCCGAGAGCAACAAGGTGATCGAGCTATGACCCGGTTCCAGTCCACAAAACGGCTCTTGGCACTTTGTCTTTTCCTGTCACTGGTCACGACGGCTGCATTCGCCCAGGAAAAGCCCTTCCGGCCCGAAACGGGCAAGTTCCCTCCATTGGAAAAGTCTCTCTCCTATCGGGGTGTTCTTGTTTTTTTGGATCATGCCAACCGCCGTGGCAGCTTGCGGGTTATAAGTCCGGGTGAGTTTTTTCGAAACCCGCCGCACCCCTTCGCCATGCTCCCCTACGGAATGGTCCGCTATCAGGGTGCCCCGGCCGATTTGAGGGATATACCGCTCGGCACACTCTTGCATGTCAGGGCATTTCTCCCGCCGGACCCGAAAATCTCATCCGTGCCGGTTCTCCAGAATGGATCCCCTGAACGACCCGCCGAAAACCATGTCATGCTTATCGAGGACGAGCCCAGCTTCTGCCTTCGGGAAGGCAAAGTCTGGAAGCTCAAGGAAATCGACCTTCAGAATAACCAGGGAATGATCATTGCCTCCCTCGAATCCAAAGAAGGGGGGACCGGGAAAGCGAGCGAGGAAAAGTTGACCTTTGATGCCGCAACCCGGATCTGGCGCGGTCGCGAACGCCTTGGCGTCGAGGACCTGATTGCCGAGGGCACCTGGCCCGTTAAAGGCAAGAAATCCCTGGGAGGCCAAACCGTCCAACTTGGGCTCACCTGGCAGCCCACCCCGGATGGCGTATTCCTGCGCTTTCACATCTCGG
>CAWUOD010000289.1:0-4890 GCA_963923115.1 uncultured Singulisphaera sp. | reverse complement strand
AACGGGCAAACCCGCCACAAAAAATCATGAAATCTTCAAAAATCGGGAAGTTTCCGGAAACAAACGGGGGCGTTCCCCAGCCATTCCGTTTGAGGAGGGCCCCTGGATGACGCGGCTTTGGCAAAGGGGAAGGGGACAAATTCCCGCACTTTTGGGAAATGGACCAGATTCGCTTGGGTTGGGTCCTTCCCGTAATCTGAATGTTTGGGAACAGTTGAAAGATTTTTTCCAAACCCAAGCAGTTTTCCCATGACGCAATCGCTGATTCCGCCGGCCCACCGCTATACCCACCATCTGGGTCCGACTCCGCTGGTGTCGGTCTGTTTGGCTCCGGGGGAGCCTTCGATCTGGTGCAAGCTCGAATTCCTTAATCCCAGCGGATCGACCAAGGACCGGATCGCCCGTCACATCCTTGACAAGGCGTGGCGGATGGGAGTCGTCGGTGCCGAAACGATCGTCGCCGAGGCGTCGAGCGGTTCCACAAGCATATCATTCGCCCTGGCATGTGCTCAAATGGGGATTCGCTTTGTCGCTTTTATGCCGGAGGGTGTCAGCGCCGAACGGGTGATGATGATCAAGGCCTATGGGGCGGAAGTTTGTCTGACACCAAAAGAAGCGGGAATCCGGGGTGCGATCGACGGGACTCTTCGGCTTGCCGCGTCGGACCCGAGAGTCTTTTTGCCAAGGCAATTTGAAAACCCGTCGAATTCCGAGGCCCACAAGATCCAGACGGCCAGGGAAATTCTCGACCAGGCTCCGGGAAACCGTGTCGATGCCGTCGTTTCCGGCGTGGGGACGGGTGGAACCCTTGTGGGACTTTATCAGGGACTGTCCGCGGCGGGTTGCGGGGTGGTGCCGGTTTTGGCCCGGCCTGTCCATCAGGGCGAGGCGATGGAGCTTGAGTGCTGTAGCTTCAGCAGCCGCATTCCGGGCGTATTGGACAGCATGTCGGAAATTTTCCGGACGGCCCATTTGCCCGGGCTTTTGACCATGGAAATCCGGGATGAGGAGGCGATCCGGATCGCCCGTTCCCTGATCCTGATGGGCTTTCCGGTCGGACCAAGCTCGGGTCTCAATTTCGCGGCTGCCCGGATGGCGGCCAAAACACTTGGGCGAGCCGATGCTGTGGTTGTCACCGTTTTTCCGGACCGGATGGAGCGCTATTTTTCCACCGAGCTTTTCCAGAAAAATCCGGCCCTTGCAAACCCGTAAAACACAAAAGCGACCCTTTTTGGAAAGGATCGCTTCGCGTCTTTTTCAGCAGGGCAAATTTCGCGACCCAATCAGGCCGCGCGGCGCATCGGAATGGTCGCGCCCTTGAGCCGGTCGACCAATCGCTCGAAGTCGTCCCCATTCTGGAAATCCAGACAGAGCGTTCCCGCCTCGGCGGATCGGAGCTTGATCTCCACCTTGACCGAAAGGGCGCCCCGAAGTTCGTCCTCGATGGCGCGCACATGCGCCGTCTTGTCCGATTTGGGCTTGGCGTCGGTTTTGGTTTGGGGTGTTTCGGTGATGGCCGATTCGGCCGCGGGCCGGGCCCGTACCTGCTCCTCAAGGGCATGGACGGAAAGGCCCCGGGCGATCGTCTCCTTGCAAAGTGTGATTTGACGGGCGGGTTCGACGCCCTTCAGGGCTTTGGCGTGACCTGTCGAAATCTGGCCCGACTGGAGCGCGGTCTGGATCTCGGCGGGCATTTCCAAAAGGGCGACAAGGTTGGTGATCGTGGACCGGGCCAGTCCAAGGCGCTTGGCCAACTGTTCATGGGTCAGACCATATCGCTTCAGGTGCTCCTGGAAACCTTGCGCCTTTTCGATCGGGTTGAGATCGGCGCGATGAATGTTTTCCGCAAGGGCTGCTTCAAGAACCTGTTGGTCGTTCATCTCCACAACACGGATCGGGATCTCTCCAAGACCGACGGCCTGGGCGGCCCGGAAACGCCTTTCCCCGGCGATGATCTGGTATTTTCCCTGGATCTCGCGCACAACGATGGGCTGAAGGATCCCCTGTTCGCAAATGCTGGCGGCAAGAGAGGCGAGTTCATCCTCGTCAAAGTGACGACGGGGCTGAAGCGGGTTGGGAACGATCGAGGCGAGGGAGGCCGTGGCGAAGTTGTGTGAGGAAGCCTCCTCCGCACCCGGCAAAAGCGCATCCAAACCCCGCCCCAGTTTCATTTTGCGTTCCATAACCAAACACTCCCAATTTCCGGCGATGACCTCAAAGGGGCCTCGGCAAGTGGGGCTTGTAACCTTTGTGACGGTGCCTTGCAAGGGATTTTTTTTCCTTGGCCAAGTGCCAATTGACGGAAAAGGGCCGAAGTTGGGTAAGATGACTCCTCAGTTCTTTTCCTTGTCCCATGTATGGAGTCTTGGCCGGTGCGTGACACACATCACCTTGGTTGGCTAAGTTCCGACGATGTTCACTGGTTCAATGAAGGGAACCACCACCGTCTCCATGAAAAATTGGGTGCCCACCCCTGTATTCATGGTGGCGTTCCCGGCACCCATTTTTCTGTTTGGGCCCCCAATGCCCGGTCGGTAACGGTCATCGGATCCTTCAACGGGTGGGATCGGGAGCGCAATCCCCTCCACCCCTTCCAACATTCCGGTATTTGGACAGGATTCATTCCCGGTGTCGGCCCGGGCGAGATTTATAAATACTTCATTGTTTCAAAGATATCAAATTATAGCGTAGAAAAGGCCGATCCGTTCGCCTTTGCCACCGAGGAGCCTCCACGCACCGCATCGGTGGTGGCCAAAATCGAACACCAGTGGCACGACCACGATTGGATGGCCAGGCGCACCCAGAGTCAAAAGCCGCACCAACCTCTTTCCATCTATGAGGTTCACCTGGGGTCGTGGATGCGTTCTCCCGACGATCCGGACAAAGCGTTGGGTTATCGGGAAATCGCTCCCAGGCTTGTAGACCATGTACGAAGGCTTGGTTTTACCCATGTCGAATTCCTCCCGCTGACCGAGCACCCCTTTTACGGATCGTGGGGGTATCAGACTTCGGGATACTTTGCCCCGACCAGTCGTATGGGTGGACCGGCCGATCTCATGTACCTGATCGACCAGCTTCATCAGGCGAATATCGGGGTGATCCTTGACTGGGTTCCCAGCCATTTCCCTTCGGATGAGCATGGGCTTGCGTATTTTGACGGGAGCCATCTTTTCGAACATGCCGATCCCCGTCAGGGTTTCCACCGGGATTGGAACTCGATCATCTTCAATTATGGCCGCCACGAAGTTCGGTCTTTCCTGGTTTCCAGCGCGGCTTTCTGGATCGAAAAGTATCACATCGATGGGATCCGGGTGGATGCGGTCGCCTCGATGCTTTACCTCGACTATTCGCGCAATCCGGGCGAATGGATCCCCAACTCCCACGGTGGCCGGGAAAACCTCGAAGCAATCCATTTCCTGCGCCAGCTCAATTCCGAGATCCACAACTCCTTCCCCGGTGTTGTCACGATTGCCGAGGAATCGACTTCGTGGCCACGGGTGAGTCGCCCGGTCGAGGAGGGAGGGCTCGGCTTCGATTACAAATGGGACATGGGCTGGATGCATGATACGCTCAAGCATTTTGCCCGGGACCCGGTTCATCGCCGTTATCACCACAACGAGCTGACCTTCCGGGGTCTTTACGCCTTCAATGAAAACTTTGTCCTCCCCCTTTCGCATGATGAAGTGGTCCACCTGAAGAAATCGCTTGTCGGAAAAATGTGGGGCGATGAGTGGCAGCGTTTCGCCGGGTTGCGCGGTCTTTTGGCCTATCAGTTCACCACCCCCGGCAAAAAACTCCTTTTCATGGGTTGTGAATGGGGCCAACAGGGCGAATGGAACCACGACCGTAGCCTTGATTGGCACGAATTGACCTGGGATTTCCACAAGGGGTTGCTGGAGTGGACCTCGGATGTGGCCCAGCTTTACCGGGATTCGGAAGCACTCCACTGGGGAGATTGCACTCCTTCGGGTTTTGAGTGGGTGAGCTGTGATGATAGCGCCAACGGCATCCTGGCATGGATTCGTTGGAACCACGACCACAGGAAAGCTTTTATCTGCATCATGGGCATGACCCCGGTGCCGAGGCTCCATTACCGGATCGGTTTCCCCTGGGCCGGGAAATGGACCGAGGTTCTCAACAGCGATTCCACCCGCTACGGGGGATCGAATGTGGGGAACGCCGGGGCGGTCACCGCGCACCCTGGTCGCCACAGCATTTGGGCGGCCCACGGCGAGGTTTCGGTTCCTCCCCTTGGTTTTGTCATTCTCGAAGGGAAAATGGATTAACAGGCGGGCCGCTCCCGGATTTACCGTCCTTTTCGTGGCGTCGTAAAAAGATCGTCACGATTCCAACGAACCACACTTCCCTTGTGTTCGTTGGGAAGGAGTGCCCCTTTTCCGGACCGGTCCTTTTTGGAGTGTCGAAATGAAAAAGCTGCTTGGAATGCTTGGGTTTTGTGGTCTATTGGCCCTTGGGGCACAAGCCCAGGAAAAACAGGATAAGCCGGCCCAAAATGGTCCCAAAGATGGACCGGTGGTGGGTGGATATTCCAAAGCGGATGTCAAGGACAAGGAAGTGGTCGATGCGGGGCAATTCGCGGTCAAGGAACAGGCCAAAAAGACCAACACCAAAATGGAACTGATCAAGGTGGTTCGCGCCGACCGTCAGGTGGTTGCGGGCATGAACTACAAGCTGCGCCTGGAAATCAAAACGGGCGACCAGCTTTCCCTGGTCAATGTCGTCGTGTGGAAAAAGCTGGACGGGACCCATGCCCTGACCGAGTGGAAGACCCACATGCCCAAGCCAAAGAAACAATAAAGACAAATAAAATCGGTTTAATACAGGGCGGGCTGGGGAAATTTCCCTGTCCCGCCCTGCGTTTTTATTGGT
>CAWUOD010000288.1:0-4898 GCA_963923115.1 uncultured Singulisphaera sp. | reverse complement strand
ATTGGGGCAATCCCAGCTCCAAATGAAGCCAGGTCGATTTTTCGTTGACGGCGGTTGCTTTGGTCACGGTTGCCTGAAAACGCGCCATGGCCTGGGCGACTTTTTCACGAATGGGGCGGGCTTGGGCATCGGGAATTTCCATTCCCTTCAGATCGGCTTCATTGACAAGGAGAGCCGCAAAGCGGCCTTGGTCCTTGGTGATAATGGCACGGAGAAGTTCCTGGCTGACTTCTTCTGGGCTGATGGCAAGCCACGACTCGATGCGGGTATCTTCATCGGCATCCACACCCCACCGAAGACCACCGCTGTTGAGCCAACGATATTGGTCTGGCTTGCCGTTGTTGTTGGTGTCGATTTCGCGATAGACCTCGATCCCATCGCGGAAATAAGACCAGGTATCCGTCTTGTTATCGCCATTGGTGTCAAAAAAGCGTCGTATCACATTACCCGAGGAATCCCGAAGGATCCAACCGCTTGCTTTCCCCTGCCCCTTGATGAGGTCAACCCGACAGGTAGCCTCCTCTTCAGGCTTGGGTGTTGAAACAAGCACCTCGGATTGGCGGGGACGGAACTGAAGTATTTGGGCGGCAGTTGGGGCGGCGCCAAACGCCATCTGACCCGCACCACCCAGCCCAAAAGCTGAGCCGGCGAGAGCCGCCCAACGAAGGCTACCAAGAAATTGGGAAAAATTGTTTTGCGACATAATGGCCATGGCAAGGTCTCCGACAGATCCACACATCCTCTCCATCGGTTCCCCGATGGTTCAGGCTTGAACCTGTCCCGATCAAGCCGGAAAAACCTGACCAAATGTCACAATCGTGATCTTCGACACCACCCCTTTACTGGGAGGTTCCCGGAAGCAATCTCTCGGCATGCGACATAAAGAACTTGACGAAATTTTTTCAAAAGGTACATTTGACTGGGTGAGGGAAAGGGAAACTTTTCCACCTACAGACTAAGCTTGGGTAGCACTGTTCCCACGGACGGGTTCAGAACTCAAAGCTCGATCCGCCAAGGAGTGGCCCATGATCCATGGAGTCTTTGGGGTAATCATACCCGGCGATATCAATTCATATCACTTCGCCGTGGGCTCCAATCACCCTGAATCTGAATCAACTCCCCAGTGGCCCCGCCGCTGATTATGGTTCGTTTTCGTTTGAAAGCGAATTCCGTGGCGGCTTGTACCTTTGTACCCTTTTCGAGACAAGACCTCTTGAACGACGACCGGATAGCTCAGGTTAAGCAAGCCAACGACATTGCTGATGTCGTTGGCGGCTACCTTTCGCTCCGTCCGGCTGGCCCAACCTTCAAAGGCCTTTGCCCTTTCCATGATGACAAACACCCCTCTTTTGATGTTGACCCCCGCCGGCAGCGATATCGTTGTTGGTCATGTGGAAAAGTTGGGGATGTGATTTCCTTTGTCATGGAAATGGACAAAATCAGTTTCCGGGAAGCGCTTGAAATCCTCGCCCGCCGCGCGGGAATAACCTTGGAGGAGGACCCAAGGGCCGAAGCCCGTGCCAACGAGCGCAGTCAGCTCCTCAAAGCTTCCCAATGGGCGCACGAGCAATATCGAAATGCGCTCGAAGATCGAAACTTGGGCGAACAGGCCTGGTTCTATCTGGAAAAGCGTGGCCTGGAAGACGAAACCATTCGGCTTTTTGGCGTTGGCTATGCCCCCTCCGCGGGCGGTTGGCTCCATGAAAGGGCTCGCAGGGCCGGTGTTCCACTTGAACTCCTGGAAAAATTGGGAATCCTGAGCCGATCCTCACGGGATGGTTCCTGGTATGACCGGTTTCGCGACCGGGTCATGTTCCCGATTCGCAATGTCCGCGGGCAAACGGTGGGCTTTGGCGGCCGGGTTCTTCCGGGAACGCCTGGCGAGGAGCGCGGACCGAAATATTACAACTCTCCCGACTCCCCCATCTTCTTCAAGTCGGAAGAACTGTTCGGGCTGGATCTGGCGAAAAACGATGCAACCCGTTCCGGGCAACTTGTGGTAATGGAAGGCTACACCGATGTGATGATGGCCCACCAGTATGGTATCCGTCAGGCTGTCGCCACCATGGGCACCGCGCTCAATGCCCGCCATGTGCGAACGCTGAGGCGTTTTGTGCCACGGGTTACCCTTCTCTATGATGCGGACGCTGGTGGCCAGGGTGGCGTGCAGCGCGCATTGGAAATTTTCGCTGCAAGCGACATCGATCTTCGCATCGCCACCCTCCCAGAGGGACTTGATCCATGTGACCTTTTGGTTTCACGGGGCCCCTCGTCTTTGGAAAAGATCCTATCGGGTGCCGAAGACGCCATCGACCATGCCCTTAGGGTCGAATTCGCGAATGCGGAAGAGATGACGGTCCAGCAAAAACAGCAAGCTGTCGAACGGGTTCTTGGAATTTTGGCCAGGGTTCCCGCGCTGGAGGGCGACTCCGGCGCTTTGAAAATGGACCTGATTCTCAACCGCATGCAAAGGCGACTGGGCCTGAGCGAATCGACCCTGAGAAATCGGCTTCAGGCGCTCAGGCAAACCCAGTCACACGCAGAAAGCTCAAAGGATGATGGGAACCTTTCCGAGAGGGAACTCATGGCGGCAAGCCCGGCTGGTCGTGCCCGAACGATTGGTCGTCCCGAAGAAAGGGAATTGCTCCAGGTGATCCTGACCCAACCTCGCCTTGTTGGCGAAATTGATGGGCTGCTGGACCCCCATGAAGTGGCGCATCCCGATCTCCGCAAAATCCTCAATGCCTGCATTGAGATACACCGCTCCGGAAGGCCCGCGATGGCGGACCTCGTTCGGCAGTCCCTTGATGATCCGGAATTGGCGGGCCTGGTTCTCACGCTTCAGGAGATCGGGGAGGCAACCGCCCCTCACATGCGTGAAAGCTGGCTAAAAGGCATTCTGCAAAGATTTGCGGAAAGGCGCGCCCGGCCCGCTCAACAACAAATCAAGCAACAGCTTTTGTCCACGAATGACCATGATCAGGCGCTGGAATTCCTGCGCAAACTCACGGTCTCCAAATCCAGTGTGCCACCTGCGTCGGGTGGTGAATCCGTTTAAGGTTTCTTGTTGGTTGGTTATCCCGTTAGGGGGGGAGTTTGAGATGGAAAAGACTCAGGATGCATTCAAGACCCTTGTCGAATTGGGCAAGGAAAAAGGATACCTGACCTACGGCCAGGTCAACGATCTTCTACCAGAGGATGAAGTCAATCCCGAGAAAATTGACCAACTGCTCCTCGTTCTTGAAGAACAGGGAATCGAACTCATCGACGAAGCCGATATCGAGGAGCGCGAGCAAGGCTCCGCGGAACTTGTCGAAGCCGAACTTCGCGGCGAAATCGAATCCGGATACATGGACGAAGGCGACGGTCGCCGGACCGACGATCCGGTCCGAATGTACCTGACCCAAATGGGCGAAATACCCCTTCTCAAGCGCGAACAGGAAATCAGCCTGGCAAAGCGGATTGAATTCTCGCGCGCCCGTTTTCGCAGAAAGCTGCTTGAGTGTGATGGTGTAATGACCCAGGTTGTCGACCTTCTTCGAAAGGTCCACACCGGAGAACTCCCTTTCGATCGCACAATCAAGGTTAGCCTCACCGAAAACCTTGAAAAGGACAAAATCCTCCAGCGTATGCCCATGAACCTGAAGACCCTGGAAAATCTCCTCGAGGAGAACCGGGCGGACTTCGCCGCAATCATGGATCCGGAAATCTCCGAAGAGGAAAGAGCCGAAAGGCGCTTTGACCTTCGCCAACGCCGAAGAAAGGCAGTGACCCTGGTTGAGGAGCTTTCGATCCGCACCCAACGCATTCAACCCCTGATGGTTCGCCTGCGGGAAATGTGCGAGACGATGCACGAACTCGAAAGAACCATCGCGACCCTTCGCCGGGCCGTGCGCAAAAATCCCGATCTCGAGGAAGATCTCGCCAACACCATCAAGGAACTCAACGACCTGATGCTGGAAACCCTCGAAGAACCCGAACTTCTTCAGAAACGCGTCCGGGCGGTTTTCCGCCGCTTCAACGAATATGAGCGCGCCAAGCGCGACCTTTCCGGCGGCAACCTCCGTCTCGTGGTTTCCATCGCCAAAAAGTATCGCAACCGTGGTCTTTCTTTCCTGGACCTGATCCAGGAGGGGAACACCGGGCTTATGCGGGCTGTCGACAAATACGAATACCGCCGTGGATACAAATTCTCCACCTATGCCACCTGGTGGATTCGCCAGGCGATCACCCGCGCCATCGCCGATCAGGCCCGCACCATCCGCATTCCGGTCCACATGATTGAAACCATGTCCCGTTTGCGCAATGTCACCAAAAACCTCCAGCAGGAACTTGGCCGTGAACCGACCATGGAAGAAATCGCCGACGCCGCGAACCTTTCCATGGACGAAACACGCCGCGTGATGAAAATCAGCCGCCAGCCAATCAGTCTTGATCGCCCTGTGGGTGAGTCGGAAGACAGCTACTTCAGCGACTTCATCCAGGACGGTTCGGTCGAATCGCCGGTTTCGGCCGCGACCAACGAAATGCTCAAGGACAAAATCGAGGGGATTCTCAAAACCCTCACCTACCGCGAACGGGAAATCATCCGTCTGCGTTATGGTCTTGGCAACGGGTACTGTTACACCCTCGAGGAAGTCGGTCGCATCTTCAAGGTGACCCGTGAGCGGGTTCGCCAGATCGAAGCCAAAGCCGTCCGCAAACTCCAACACCCCGTCCGCAGCCGCCTTCTCGAAGGATTTCTGGAAGAAGTACGCAGCTAAGGCCTAAACTCGGGAAACTAATGCAATCGGCCGTGGCCTGGATCTATCCGCCACGGCCTTTTTCTTGGATAATGTCAGAGAGATTTTCCGCAAGACCCACTTGGCAGGATGGTTCACGATGAGTGAAGAAATCGC
>CAWUOD010000287.1:0-4906 GCA_963923115.1 uncultured Singulisphaera sp. | reverse complement strand
ATCGTCGGCAGCGTCAGATGTGTATAAGAGACAGGTCAACACTCTCCTGGGATTCCTGGTTGTTTTCTTTGGCTTTGTAGGATCCCAAAAGAGGCTTGAAGGATTTGCCTGGGTTGGCCAGCTTTTTGGCAGCCTCGGCGACTTTGGCCTCCTGGGCCTTGATCTTGTCAGGGCCGGAGTTTTGCGCTTGTAGGCTTTGCAATTCGGCGATGGCGCCAAGGTGGGCCACCTCGGCCTGTGCCTTGGCGGCACCACCAACGTTGGCATCGGCGGAATCGCGCATGGCTTTTGCGACCAGATCGATCGAGGCGAGTTCCGATCGGAGCGCGACCAATCGGGATTCGTGGGCGCGGATATTTTTGGCCAGGGTTTCGGGGCTTTTGGCTTTGGGATCAAGCACCGTTCCCGGAGCCAATTCGCGCAGTTCGAAATCACTCACCACGGTCGTTGCAGTGTAGGTGATCAGCTTGAGCAGCCCTTTTTTGCGATCATCGGGAAGGGTGTATACAAGGATTTGGGAACCATCATGGTCCACGAGGAGGGTTCTTCCCTGGACCCGGATCCGGAGGGTGAAGTCCTTGTTGAGGGCTATCGGTTTGGAAACAAGTCCCTCGGGCGGATAGGAAGCAACAGCGTTTCTTAGGGGCGCAAATTGGACTTTGGGTCCCGGGGCGTGGGCACTGGCGTAGACCAGATTTTCATTTCCATCCGATGCGTCAAACGCAAAACCGACGGAGCGATAGGGATCGCCGCCTGTGATCCGGATTTTGGCTCGCAGTTCGAAATCGGGAATTTGCGGACCGGTATAGTGGACCTCGGTGCGCATCGCTTTGGTGTCGGTCTGGGACGCGGAGTCGGCGGAGAGTTTCCAGGCGCCGCTGTGGACCTTCCAGAGGTTGGCATCACCAAATCCCCGGGCCAGAAGTTTTCCCTCTTTGGGGGCCATTGGGGATTTGGGCGCGGAAGCGAGAAGCCCCTTGTCAGCCTCCAGGGCTTTTTGTTCCGCGACAAGTAGTCCATTTAGGCGATCTTTTTGCGCTTTGATCAGATCGGGATTGAGACCGGGTTGGTGGGCTTCGGGGGGGAGCTGAATCCGTTGGGGAGAGAATGGGATTTTGCCGAAAATGCGCGGGACTCCAGGCTCCATCACGCGAGAGGTGTCGGGTTGGGCCTCGTTTCCGCGGATGAAGCGGTGGGTCTTTACATCAAGGTTACAGTCAAACACCCGTGGGAGCGCATCCATTTCGGGATTCAGTTCCTTCCCTATCAGGTCGCTGCGGACTTGATAGGGTTCGAAGATGGCCCGAAAACGGTAGTAGTCGGCTTGGGAGATGGGGTCGTATTTGTGATCGTGACAGCGAGAGCAATTGACCGTCATCCCGAGGAAGCCCTTACCCAAATGTTCAATCGCATCGTCCATCCAGGTGTTGCGGTTGAAAAGGAAATAGGGGCGCACCAATAGGCCCGTCGCCCGAAGTTTTTCAGGATTGTTGGGATAGAGTTCATCCGCCGCGAACATTTCGCGGATCATCTGGTCGTACGGTTTGTCGGCCCGCACGGAATCGATGATCCAGTCACGCCAATGCCAGATATGTTTTTGGCTATTTCGGACCTCGGCGCCCAGGCCCCACCAATCGGAGTAGCGCCAGATGTCCATGAAATGCCGGGCCCAACGCTCGGCGTGGGCGTCCGAAGCAAGGAGCCGGTCCGCGACGCGGGCAAAATTTTCGGGGGTGGCAGGTTGGGAAAGTTCGGCCTCGGTGGGCGGAAGTCCGGTCAGGTCGAAGTAGAGTCTGCGCCAAAGGAGTTCTTCACCCGTCCGGGAAGCCGGTGGGATCCCGATCTTTTTTTTGGCTTTGGCCAAAATGGCATCGACAGGATTCCCGGGAAAGGGACCCGATTTTTGGGGAGGCTGAAACGCCCAGTGTCGGGTGGGATCGGCCTCGGGAATTTCATTGGAGGGGGCTTTGGCCCCCCCATCGATCCAGCGGGAGATCAGGTCGATGTCCCCAAGGCCGACTTCTTCCCCCTCGTGTTCGGGGGGCATCCGCTGTTTGCCATCGAGCTTGCGGATGCGCCGGACGAGGGAGCTTTCAGCGGCGTTGCCCGGGATTATCGATGTTCCGCTATTGCCCCCCTCGATCAGGAAGGCGGCCGTGTCGGTGCGGAGTCCGCCTTTTTGGGTGAGGGCGCCATGGCAAGCACGGCAACGGGCCGCCAGGAGCGGTTTTATGGCCGTTATGTAATCAGGCGGAGGTGCCGTTCCCAAAAGCAGAAAGAGAGGCCACATGAGTACGGGTCCGGAGTGGTGGCAAGGTAGGTAAGATTAGTTTACCCCAAGTTGGGCCTGAGCCAAAGGGTATTTTCGGGATAGCGCCCAAGCGTCCTTCATGGTGAAATTAAGCCCGAATCGAGTGAGTGGTTCCCGCGGACTTCACACTTCTTTCCAGATTGCCTGGTTGTCCGGGTAAAACTTGTATTATGGATCAAAGCGCCAAACCCTTGCGAGCCTTTCGGAGTTGACATGAGTCCGACGCTTTTTGTGTTCAGTCTGGTGCAAATTGTCCTTGCCCAGTCGGGGCCAATCCAATCCGCGCCCATTTCCCGAACCCGTCCCGCTCCCGAGGGATCGACGGATTGGGAATCGTTTCTGGGCCCAAACGCCAACGGAGTATCCCCGGAAAAGGGATTGCCCGAGTACAAGGGGTTGGTGCGCCTTCCCGTAGTTTGGACCAGACCGCTGGGGGAGGGGTATGCCCCGCCTGCCATTTCCCGGGGCAGGCTTTTTCTTTCCGAGCGGGTAGGCGACACGATGCGTGTGTTCGCAGTCAACGCCGAGACAGGGAAGGAACTTTGGTCATACGAATACAAGACCCTTTATCAGGACAAATATGGATACGATGGGGGCGCGCGCGCCTGTCCCGTGGTCAAAGGCGGCCGGGTGTTTCACCTTGGGCCCGAAGGAGTGCTTTGCGCCCTGAATGTGGAAACAGGCAAAGAGCTATGGTCGGTCGATACGCGCAAGGAATTTGGCGTTGTGCAGAACTTTTTTGGGGCCGGGAGCGCGCCCCTGGTGATATCCGACGACAAGGGAGACAAGGTTGTGATCCATGTCGGAGGTAGCCCTCCTGGATCCACGGATGATGATTTTGCCGGGCTAAAGGGAAATGGCTCCGGGGTCGTCGCATTTGACGGGGCTACGGGAAAAATGCTTTGGAAATCGACGGATGGATTGGCGAGCTATTCCAGCCCGGTGGTCGCGACGCTTCCCGGATTTTCCGGATCGCAAGTGTTGATGTTGGCCAGGCAGGGGCTTTACGCGGTCGATGCGTCCTCCGGGAAGGAACAATTTCATTTCCCCTGGAGGGCAGACAATCTTGAAAGCGTCAACGCGGCGAATCCGATTGTCTCCGGCGACAAAATCCTTTTGACGGAATGTTATGGCCCCGGTGGCGTTCTGCTTCAGTTGAAGGGTGGCAAGCCGGAAGTTGTCTGGTCGGACAATGACCGTGGCCGGAACAAGGCGCTTCAGGTTCACTGGAGCACGCCGATTTTGCGCAACGGCACGGTTTATGCCAGTTCCGGACGCCATGAGGGAAACGCCGAGCTTCGGGCAGTTGATTTTGCGACGGGAAAGGTCCTTTGGCGAAGGCCGGGCCTTGGTCGGGCCTCATTCCTTTCGGTTGAGGACAAACTTCTTGTTTTGGGTGAACGGGGAAATCTTCATCTCATCAATGCCAACAAGGAGGAGTTTGACGAGCTTGCCTGGCTTGATCCGATGGATCCGGTCACAAAAGCTCCCCTTTTGCGGTATCCCGCATGGGCGGCGCCGGTCCTAAGCCACGGCCTGCTTTATGTTCGGGGCCGGGACAAGCTGGTCTGTCTGGAGCTGATTCCGGGAAAGAAATAAAAGGGATGAGGTTTGGGGGACGAGGGGAGGAGTGATATTCATTCACCTTTGGACGGAGGTCATGGTTCCCCAGCGAACTTACCCCATTGAAGGATGTAGCCAAATTTGGAGTTGTCCGGGTTGACTCACCACCGCTCTGAAATCAACCCTTTTACCGCATTGAAGTGGTCATCCCGAGTAATCAGGGCCGTGTCATATTGCATTGCTAATGCTGCAATCCAAATGTCATTTTCCGGAATGGGTGTCCCTTGGGATTTCAGTTCTGCCTTTATTCGACCATAGTGCCTGGCAGTTTCCAGGTCACAGGGAATGACGGTTGTTTGGGCTGCCAGATTATCGACTCTTAAAATGTTTTCGGAAGGTTTGGAAGACTTTTTGGCGCCGAAATACAGTTCACCAAGAACGATAGCAGGCACCAAAACTTCATTGGTTTCCGCAATTCGTTGGTATACCAATAAATCGTTTATCCAAAGTGCAATGACAATATTCGTGTCCAGGATAACCCTACCAGTCATTGGGGTTTACCTGTTCACATCCTTCATGGATTGCTTCGGAGATTGATTTTCCTTCCTCAAGACTCAAAGAACCAGCAAACTGGATCAATTTGGAGCCCGGACTACCGATTTGATTTGTCGATAGCGTTCGAACAAAATCCAGAACTTTTTGCTGCTGGAGTGGGTTTAACTCCTGAATTTGTTTCTGGAGTTCCTGAGTTAGGGTAATTGGTGCCAAGGAATAAATCCTCACAGTTAATGCCAGTCGCTGTCTTTGACTATTCTAACCCACTTCAATCCGCCAATAAAGGGATTTTCGGGCAGAGTTGTGTAAAAGCGACCTTCCCTGCCCAACGATTTTTCGTTGCGTCGGAATCATTTCGCAGGTCGATACCGAACAACGATCACTTCACCCGCAAAGGTGATGGTCTCCAATTCCGCTTGCATCCAGTTTGCGACTTTGTCGGTATTGCGGCCCCCTGATCCAGCCCCGATCAGGGGG
>CAWUOD010000286.1:0-4911 GCA_963923115.1 uncultured Singulisphaera sp. | reverse complement strand
GACCCCTGGCGGGGAAACACTTAAAGACCCTGAGGATTCACAAAAAACACTGATACCGGATCTGGTTGATACAAATTGTATGGGTGTCACAGGGTCCGGTGGCGATCCATCGCACCCGGAATCCTGGACGGTCCCCCTGGGTGATTTTTTCTGTCCAGGCGAACCTCCTGAAAATGGCCCAATTGCGGCCGTCCATATCTCCGGTGCCCCAAAAGTATTTTTGGAATCCATTTCGCAAGGGGATCCCGTGGGCGGTCAGCCTGCCTGGGAGCATGAAAACCTGCCAAGGGATTTGGGAATACAACAGATCCACGACAGGGACTTTCGGGTTTGGGAGATTCCCCGGGGAGCTGGACTTAACGCCTTGGAACTCCCCCCCGTGCTCGGGATCTGGTACCGGATTATCCTCCAGGTGGTTCTGGGAGTCCGCGCCTTGCATTCTGCCGGGAGAAGCCTTGGGGGCCCAAACCAACAAACCGGCCTGGATTGGGCGATACTGGAACCCGCGGGACTGGTTAAAATTATGGGTCCAGGAAACCGGGGAAACAATCAGGCTGCCGATCTGAAACGAGTGGGCCACCTGGCACAGGATCTTTGGGACAAGGCGTTTGGAAAAAACTCCCCACAGCCTGAATTTATTAAAGATCTTTTTGAACGCTTTAATGGCCCAAATGGGGCGAACCCTCCAATTGAAAATCTCGAACAACTCGCCGTGGAGCTTGACCGCGTGGGATTGAGGATACGGGCGAATCCCTACGCCTGGGCAGCATTGCTGCAAAAGACTTTCCCAGGCTGGACCTCAAATCCATCCAAACGGATATCTGCCTGACATAAAAATAAACGCCAATTCAAATTCCCGAAGGAGCCCCGGGCTGATTATTCCAACGGGATCGACACCCGTGAAATACTTTCTGCCAGGCAAGAATCCGGATTGATACCAACCAGGGCCCCGCCAAGAACGATATTTCCCCTGGCCAGGTCGTATGGGTGTTGCACCCCGGTCAATACGGTTGGGAGAATGGATTCGTATTTGCGTCCCAAAACCCCTTTGGATGGGCCCGACATTCCCACATCCGTTTGATAGGCCGTCCCTTTGGGAAGGATGATTTCGTCCGCCGTGACGACATGCGTGTGTGTTCCCAAAGCGGCTGCAACCCTGCCATCAAGCCAATACCCCATCAGGATTTTTTCACCTGTGGCTTCGGCATGGATGTCAATCATCCATGGAAATCCCCCCCCCGGGTTCTGAAGGATTTGGTCCAAGGCAAGAAACGGACAATCGACTGGTTTGGTAAAGGTGCGTCCCAAAATCGTCGCAAATCTCAAAATTTTGCCTGAGGGACTTTTGGCCTCCCCCCATCCTTTTCCAGGGGCACCGGGGGGAAAGTTGGCGGGGCGACAGATTGTGTTTTCGTTGTCAAGAATTTTTGAGATCTCGCGCTTTCTCAAGGCGTGATCGCCTAGCGTGATACCATCGACTCCACTATCACGAAGTTTTTTGAACTGGGCGGGAGAAAGGCCTGATCCATTTGCGGAATTTTCCGCGTTGACCACAACCCAATCGACACCCAGGTTTGCCCGGATTTTTCCCAGTCGCCAGGCGATCAGGTCAACTGTTTCCTGCCCCACGATATCACCCAAAAACAACAAGAAAGGCAAGTGATACCCTCCGGTAGTGGATGGCTCTTGGCTATGGGTAAAAAAAAACCGGCCTGGAAAACCGGCCGGTTTGTTGGTTTCCCGTTGGAAATCCTATGAGCTCTAGTTCTTTCCGCCCGGCTTGTAAGTCCGGTAGTGGAAATAGGTCCTGAGGGTATTCACCCCAGGCATGTCTTTTTCCTTGGGAAAGTCACTATATCCAATCACACGATTACCCATAAGCTGGGTACCACTAGTGCTCTGATTGAATACGCTTGAAAGATTCTGTGTCGCGTTTGAGGTGTTCAGAAATTGAAAACCACCCACGCGCATATTGCTGGTGTCGACAGCTTTTGGCGTGGCGACATTATTGGGTGCAAAAAGTTGCTGGTCCGGTCGGGCCGACGAGGCCGAGGACAACTTGTTGGCAGTATTTTGGCCAACACCGCTAAACAAATTAGCGATATTAAACTGCGCGCTGGCTTTGCCTGTCGGCAAAACCAGAAGCGCCAGGGCTGCTGTATATAGCCCAATTCGGTACATAAATCCCCCCATTTCCAAGACCTAACCCACGGTCTCGAGAGGGGTCTATGCCAAGACCCGGTCACCATGTCAACAAAATAATCGGGAAATTTTTCCCAAAAAATTCAAATGCATAAAAATTGGCGAAAATTGCAATGCCTGGCACCAACCCTTTGGCCTTATTCCCTTGTTTGGGGCAGCAATCCCGCTGTTTCCGATTGGCCGGTCATCAGGTTAAAGTTCTGGACCGCCACCCCGCTTGCTCCGCGCACAAGGTTGTCGATCGTTGCCAAAACGACGATCCTGTCCTCAAATGCGATCGGGTGCAAATCGGCGAAGTTGCTGTGTGCCGTGAACTTTGTCGCAGGGAGATGTTCCACGATTCGAACAAACGGATTGGCGCGGTAAAAATTCCGAAACGCCTCCTGAAGCAAGGATGTGGTAAGTCCCTTTTCCCTTGGCTTGGCGTAAATCGTGGAAAAAATTCCCCGGTCCATTGGGGTCAGGTGGGGGCTGAAAAAGACCGATACAGGACTCCCTCCAACTTCGGACAACACCTGTTCCATTTCCGGGGTATGTCGGTGGATACCCGTTTGGTATGCGGAAAAATTTTCATTGCACTCAGGGTACAGCGTTCCCAATTTGGGCGTGCGGCCGGCCCCTGAAACCCCGCTTTTTGAATCGGCGATAATGTTGTTGGGTTCAATCCAGCCTTTTTGGATCAAAGGCATCAGTCCTAGCTGGACGCTTTGGGGATAGCAACCCGGATTGGCGACGATCCGGGCCAATTTGATTTTTTCCCGGTAAAGTTCAGGCAGCCCATAAACAGCCTCGGCCAAAAGCTCTGGATAATGATGATCTTCCTTATACCACTTTTTGTGGGCCTCGGGTGTCCTGAGGCGAAAATCCGCGCTAAGGTCAACGGCCCTAATTCCATGCGCGACAAGACCGGCGATCGCCTCCTGGCTTGCACCATGCGGAAGACAGCCAAAAGCAACCTCCACTCCTTTATCCTTCAGAGCTTTGGGATCAAAAGGCGCACAGGAAAAGTCCAAAAGGCCTGTAAATTGAGGGTGAAGCTGGCTAAATCGGGGCGATTCATCCTGGCGCGAGGTGGCGGCGACAATCTCGGCGCCCGGATGACCAAGGAGTATCCTTGCCAACTCCGCGGCCGTATATCCGGACGCACCAAGAATCGCCACTCGCACCCGCTTGTTCATTCCCGCCATTTCCCATCCCCATTCCTCTTGCCCGATCGCCTGAATCCCATTGGCTAACCGATCCAAGAATCTTTCATATCAGGATGAGTTATTAACATGTCCTATCCTGACCTTCATGCCTGATTTTATGATTTCCCAAACCTCCAGGAGTATTTCTCCATGGGTACCCCAACTTTAATCGATGCACCCTGGCTGGAAGTACAAAAATACCGGAAAATCAGGCACAAATCCTGGGAAGATTTTATTGGCGAGAGAGTGGACCACATTCGGGCCACCGACCCGTCCCTGAATGCATGGGTGAATCTCGATTCAGAAGGCGCACTTCGCCGAGCGGGCCAAATCGACCACTTAAAAGCCGAATCCAATCTCCCCCTAATGGGTATGCCCATTGGCATCAAGGACATTTTTGATTTGAAAGGCTTTCCCACCCGGGGTGGAATCGATGCATGGACGAGAGATTTGGCATTAACGGATTCCACTCTTGTTAGCCGCCTGAAAAACGCCGGGGCAATTGTTTTGGGAAAAACCGTTACGACACCGCTGGCATGTTTCGATCCCCCCCCAACCCGCAACCCCTGGAACACCAACCACACACCGGGGGGATCCAGCTCGGGATCTGCCGTGGCCTTGGCTGCTTGTCACATCGCGGGTGCTCTGGGGAGCCAAACCGGAGGATCACTTTGTCGTCCCGCATCCTATTGTGGTGTTTGTGCCATGAAGCCTACCTTTGGCCTTTTGCCAACGGGTGGAATGCTCCCTGTAAGCCTTGAATTGGATCATCCGGGTCCCATGGCCAGAAATCTCGAGGACTTGGGCCTTTTGTTTTCAATCCTTTCGGGCCAATTGGGCAATCCGAAAAACAATGACAAAACATTACCAGGCCAGATCACAAAACCCATAGTACTGGGCATCCCATCCGGCCTATTTTTCACCGAGACTACTGAACCACTTCGTGTTTTGTTCCATGGCCAAATACAGCGGCTTGGGCAGAATGGAATTCGATTCGAGGAAGTAAAACTCCCGCCCGATTTTGACTCCCTTTTCAAGGCCCATTACAACCTCATGGCATGGGGTGCTTTCCAAACCCACAAAAAACGATTCGCCGGGGAGCCCGGGCTCTTTCCGCCAAAAGTAGCAGGGTTAATCCGCGAGGGAGGGCAACTTACCGGTCACGATGTGGATGAGGCACGCAGGTTTGGGTTTCATCTTCGGCAAAAAATGATGTGCCTGATGGAACAACACGATGCCTGGATCCTTCCCGGATTTCACGAATTTCCTCCCGGGCCCGAATCCACCGGCGTACCCAGGTTTCACGCCCCCTGGAGCTTTCTGGGATGGCCTGAAATATCCTTTTCTGTGGAAATTGCCGAAAACCTCCTGCCCGTGGGCCTTCAGGTGGTGGGACGGCCGCACAGTGACTTTAAACTTTTGGCGCTTGCACGGCACCTTTCGAAACACCTTGGAAGGCCCGAGCTACCGCCTGATTTTTAATTGGGGACCGATTCCACCAGATACCGCAACCGAATATCGG
>CAWUOD010000285.1:0-4917 GCA_963923115.1 uncultured Singulisphaera sp. | reverse complement strand
TAGAGATGGTGGTAGCACTTGCGGATGGCATCGATCGAGGCGGGAGGAATCCCGGCGCGACGCATACCCACAAGGTTGACCCCGTGAACGATATTGATCCCTTGCTGGACCATGAAGGGAGGCATGTCCTTGGTCGATGCCGAGCAGCCCGAAAGGAGCGCAAAACGACCGACCCGGACAAACTGGTGAAGGCACGAGTTGCCTGAAAGGAACACATTGTCCGAGACTTCGCAGTGGCCGCCCACTTGGGCCCCGTTGGCGAGGATGCAACGATTCCCAATCACGCAATCATGCGCGATGTGGCTGTAAGCCATAAGGAAGTTGTTGTCGCCCAGAACGGTCTTCCACGAGGCGGTCGTACCGCGGTGGATGGTCACATGCTCACGAAAAATATTGTCGCGGCCAATGATAACTTTGGTTGGCTCGCCCTGGTACTTGATGTGTTGGGGGTCTTCACCCAGCACAGCACCCGAATAAACCTGATTTCCTGGCCCCATTTCGAGGGGGCCTTTGAGGATGGCATGCGCGCGAATGTTGCAGTTGTCACCAATTACAACAGGGCCTTCGATGACCACATAGGGCCCGATGACCACATTCTCGCCAATGATGGCTTCTTCGGAAATCAATGCCGTGGGGTGAACCCGGGCGGACGCGGCGCAATTCATGGTTGCAATCCCCTGTTCGACACAATCCACCCCAATCCCAAACTGTTCTCCAGCAATGAGTCCATCGGATATACCCGCCGTGGAACATGAGCGCCATACCAAAGATTTAATCCGAATTTTCATTAGGATTTCGTGGAACATTTTAGGCTGGCCATTCTCTGTATTTTGACCAAATCAGCCACCCTAACATCACAGCAACCACCCAACATGTATCTTTCCCAAATTTTCCATTTTAATCCCGGCAAGATGCCTGGTCCGGGGAAACACCAGAGCGGCCCAGGCCAAATTCGTCCAAATCGTTCAATAAGCTCCTCCAGCATTTCCTGAGTCCATTCCCAGCCACAATTGAATCCGATCATGTCCGCTTTGGCCCGGTCGGCCCAATCCGCCCATATCTCGGGGGAGTGGCCTCCCAGGGTTTCCATGAAGGATCCCATTATGGGGCCGCCTTGAATGAGTCCCCCATCTCCAGCGGGTTCAGGGGACAATCCCTTTGGGTTGCGGGCCAAGTTTGTCCCGGAGCGAAAGCAGCCACTGAGAATGAGCGGAAACTCCGGATTCGGTCGGATCCATTGGGACCACTCGACCACATGGGGATGGGACCAGGTTTCCAAAAGGATTCCATCCGCCCGGGAGAGAGCCTCACTTAACCCGGGAGAAACGGGACAAGTGGGAGGATAGACATTCGGGGCAACAGGTCCCAAAGCGACTACGACCAATCCACCCGGCGCAGCGTCCCGGGCAAGTTCGATCCCCCTTGCAACCAATTCCCCTGCGTCGGCTTGTTCAACTTTCGAGCCAAATGCCAAAGAAGGCAAAAGGGTGAATGTATTGGTACGGTGGAGCTGGGCACCGATGGCTGCCCATTGGGAATGGACTGCCCGGACCAGGTCAGGATGGGTCCGGTTCCACAAGTGGGAGGGGCCGTGTTCACCGGGCGACCACCCCATACGCAAAAGCTCAGTCCCCATGGGACCATCCCCAATCCAGGGCCCTGGAGTTTTCCAAAGGGCCCTAAGCGGGTTGGGAGGGTTCATGGGGATCGAAAAAAAGCTTGGAGAGTTTTGGCTTAAGCGCCGTATTTACCCAGGCGGCCAGCATGCGCCATGGCCAGACTCATCAGGTACTTCGCCTCAAATTGGCCCAAGCCTCCGGCAAGGCATTGGGATTCGCCAAACTCGTGGACGCGGTCGGTACGGCAGGTGGAAGCCTGAAGGATGGTCGGAACCGGATGCCAGGAGTGGCTCTTGAGCTTGCTGGGGGTGCTGTGATCGCCTGTGACCAGGAACACATCTGGTTTGAGGGCTCGGATCTTGGGGATGGCACCATCGAGTTTTTCGATCATTTCCACCTTGGCGGGGAAGTTGCCATCTTCGCCGGTGGAATCGGTGTACTTGAAGTGAAGGAAGAAGAAGTCGTAATCATTCCAGGCCTTTGCCAAAGCTTCAACCTGATCGTCGAGGGTCGATCCTGCGTCGCCAATTTCCATGTTCACAAGGCGGGCAAGGCCCCGGTACATCGGATATACGGCAAGAGCCAGGGCCTTGAGTCCATAGATGTCCTTGAAGGTGGGAATGGCTGGATTTTTGGCGAAACCGCGCAGGGTCGCCATGTTGATTCCTTGCTCCCCTGCAAGCAATTTTGCCGCTTGGGCGAGGAAGGCATTCGCAAGGTCGGCGGTCTTTTGGCTGGGGGCATCCGCGCCCCTGGCCACCAAAGGGGTAACTCCCACAGCCTGCGGGTCTGTGTCGTTGACGGCATCGCCCAACCCTTCGGCACGGATCACCAGGACAAAGCGGTGCTCCTTGACCGGCTCCACAAAAACTTCAGCCCCAGGAATTTTGATGGTCTTGAGCTTTGCGCAAACTTCGATGCATTTTTCGGTGGAGGGACGACCGGCGCGACGATCGGTGATCTTGCCGGAGGCGTCCACGGTGCAGAAGTTGCCGCGGATGGCGACATCATTGGGACCGACGGGAAAATTGATCCCCAAAGCTTCCAGAATTCCGCGACCAATTCGCCATTCGAGGGGATCGTAGCCAAAAAGCGCCAGGTGACCGGGGCCGCTGCCGGGAGCGATCCCAGGAAGCACGGGGGTCGACAGTCCACAGACTCCATCGCGAACCAAGTCGTCGAGATTGGGTGTGTGGGCGCTTTCCAGCTCGGTTTTGCCCCCGGGGTCCATTGGCAGACCACCCAAGCCGTCCGCCACGAGAAGCACAATCTTCGAACCGTTGTTTTCGCGCAATTCCTGAATCAGTTTGTGAAGGCTCATGTTGAGGAAACGCTCCGGAATGTTGTTTGGCAGTCTGCCACCCATGATGTACCATTGACAGATGGCCTGAACCATTAGGAAATGGCAGGGGCCGACAGTTATGGCTTTCGACCAGGACTTGAACGCTTGTCCTGGCCGGGCCATCAGACACCCGACTGGACCTTTTCGGGTGCTCTTTTGCCGTCCCAATTGGATGTTGTATCAGGAATCACGGGCAAATGTCAGAATCCCAAAACAGCGAAGGTTCACCCAAGGGCCTTCCAACCGGTCCATGGCCCACCCTGTCCGCCGGCGAGCAGCGGATTCTGGGTGTTTTGGTCGAAAAACAAAAAACAACCCCCGAAGTTTACCCATTAACCCTCAACGCCCTCCTGGTTGGGTCCAACCAGAAATCCAACCGGGATCCCGTCACCGACCTCAACGATGAGCAGGTCGATGAAATCCTGGACGAACTGCGCAAAAAGGGTTTGGCGATCAAGGTTGTTGGTGGCCGTGTGGATCGCTATCGGCACCTTCTTTATGATGTGATCCAGCCAAGCAAAGCGGAATTGGCGGTATTGGCGGAACTTTTCCTGCGCGGCCCCCAGACCGAAGGGGAACTTCGGACCCGGGCCAGTCGAATGGACGATATTCCTGATTTGGATAGCCTCAAAACCCACCTCCGTGAGCTCAAAAAGAGAAATCTTGTTCAGTACCTGACCCCCGAGGACAGGCGGGGAGCCATCGTTTCCCATAGCCTTTACGAACCGGCAACCCTTGAGCAATTGCGACGAAAAGCCGAGGGGATGGGTGCTTCCTTTTCGAATGAGGCTATTTCCAAGGCTCCCCCAGCGCCACCAGCCGCTACTCCGGAGTGGTTGGCCCGTCTCGATCAGCTCCAATCCCGGGTGGAATCTCTGGAAAAGGAGCTTTCCGCACTCAAAACCGCGCTGGGGCAGTAGAATAGCAAGTCGGAATTTTCCAACCATTGAAAGGTATTCATGAGCGAACTGGACCGGATCAACAAGTATTTGGCACATGCGGGCGTCGGATCGCGTCGGCAATGCGACGAAATGGTGAAGGCTGGCCGCATCACTCTGGACGGAATCCGTGTCGAAAGCCTCGCCACCAAGGTTGCTCCCGGACAGGTCGTTGCCATTGATGGCAAACCTGTCGCACAGGAGGAAATCGTCTATTGGCTCGTCAACAAGCCCCAGGGACATCTTTGCACGAACCATGATCCATCGGGGCGCCCCCTTGCGGTCGATTTGGTCGATCATGTTCCCCAGCGCGTTTACACCGTTGGTCGTCTTGACGAAGACAGCGAAGGCCTCCTGCTTTTGACCAATGATGGCGATCTGGCTTTCCGCCTGACTCACCCAAGCTATTGCGTTGAAAAGACCTATGAAGTGCAAGTTGCGGGTCATCCAACCCCGGAACAGCTGGCCCAACTGACGGATGGAATCTGGCTAAGCGATGGAAAAGCGCGCGCAAGCCATGTGAAGGTCATGGAAGCCCAAGGCGAAAGCACCTGGCTAAAAATTGTTCTCGCCGAGGGAAAGAATCGCGAAATCCGCCGAATGCTGGCGAAGGTCGGCCATAAGGTCCTGGCGCTCAAACGCGTGGCCATCGGCCCTATCTGGTTGGACCGGCTTCCCAAGGGGAAAAGCCGCCGCCTGAAGCCTCACGAAATTGAGGAGCTTCGTTTGGCGGCGGAGAACGCCCGCAAAGAGCACAACCGCAATCGTGACCAGGAAGAGCGACCGGCGCGAAACGCCATTTCCGAAGACCTGTTGCCCAAGGGCCGCGCCCCCCGAACCAACGACCGGATGGAAAGTGGCGCCCCCCCAAGGGGTCGTGGTGAAGCGCGGTTTGAGCGCCGTGGACCGGGCGGACCTCCCCGCGGACGGTTTGAAGATCGCGGACCGGGCGGACCTCCCCGTGGACGGTTTGAAGATCGCGGACCGGGCGGACCTCCCCGTGGACGGTTTGAAGATC
>CAWUOD010000284.1:0-4929 GCA_963923115.1 uncultured Singulisphaera sp. | reverse complement strand
TTGGTGGACTCCCATACCGATGCCAACAAGTTTGAAGCTCTCCGTGAGCCAACGGTTGTCAAGGTTGAAAACAACGATGGACTGGTTGTTCAGAGCCACCTTTTCACCGAGTGCGTATCGAAGCGCGTTGTTCGCCGTCGGTAATCATTTAAGACAGTAGTCCTATGCCGCCCGGCAAATCAGGAAATTCCGCCAAGGGTCTATTAGATTCTCTGGCGGAGTTTTTTTTAATAGCTGCAATCCTCATAGGCCCATGGATGTTTGGGGCCGACGAGGCTGGATACCATGTTGTGTTGCTGGGGCTGGTGGGGGCATCGCTTTTTTGCCAATTGATTCGTTCCTGGAATCACCAAAGCCTCCGTTTGATTATTGATGCTCCCATTTGGCTATTTGGTGCCTTGGTACTGCTTGGCCTTGTACAGCTTATTCCTCTTCCCGAATTTTTACTTTCCATACTTTCCCCAGAAACTGTAAAACTGAGGTCCGTTCTCATACCTGGAGAACCTGATTCCCTTTCCGGATCCGCTTTGGGTTTTCCAACGCCTTCAACGATTAGTCTGAATCCATTCGCGACAAAACAAACGGTCTACCAAATTCTTTGTCTTGGGATGATTTATCTGTCCGCAAAACTATGTATTAAAAACATAGAGCAGATATCCCGAATCTGCTGGTGTTTATTCGCCAATGGTTCGCTTTTGGCGTTCCAGGGAATCACCCAGTCTTTTACATCAAATTCCGACACTATCTATTGGTCCTTTCCCACCACCGGAAGTGCATTTGGCCCGATGAATCGGGACCATTTTCCGGATTACATGAATCTATGCATTGGATGCTCATGCGCCTTGCTCACGGCGGTCTATCACCAGTCCTTGCCTCCCATGCGAAACAAGGGACCCAGACCCTGGAACAGAATGTTGGGGCCACTTTTTGAGGCTCTGAATTCACCCATGCAACTTTTGCAATCACCTGCAAATCTTTGGGTGTTATTCGGATTAATTTTCATGCTTGCCTCTGTTCCCATGACAGGCTCCCGAGGCGGATTCGGAGCAATGCTTGTTGGCCTTTTGGTGGCAGGGGGACTCTCATCCCAAAATCTGAAAAAGAAAGGCTTACCTGTATATGTACTTTGGCTGATTCCCCTTGTGGTGGTCTTCTTTACTTTTGTTGGATGGAGTTTTCTTGAAAGCCGGGTTGTCAAAGAAAGTGGTTTGGCGAATATCCAGAAAGAAGGGCGCTGGTTTTTGTGGGGCCCCCTTTTTGATCTAATTGGAAGATTCCCAATTTTTGGTACGGGATTTGGTACTTTCATCCTCGTTGAACACCTGGTTCGCAAAGAAAACCTTTCTGGTCTGACGGTTGATTATGCGCACAATGAATACCTGGAATCTTTGGTTGAGGGGGGATTGATTCGACTTATAATTACATTGTTTTTTGTTCTGGTTGTAATTCGATCCACAATTCAGGCGATGAAAAACTATAGGGACGATTCCCATGCTTTGATTCCCGCAGGTTTGTGTTGGGGCCTGATAGCTTTGGCGGTCCACAGTTTCCTTGATTTCGGTATCCATCTCCCATCGGTTGCATTTCCCGCGACAGTCCTGCTTGGAATGCTTGTCTGGTTGCGTGAAAATCCACCCGTGGTGAGGGTTTCCCTGAGGGATATTGAATTAGCCAAGGGGGATAATGCTTTTTCCAAAAAGGAAAATACCCAACCCGATTTAACCGAAAATAACAATCCCTTATCCCAATTAAGCCAATCCAAAAGAAGTTCCGGCTACCCTGACGGCAATGATAAGCACTCCAAACGCGGAAAAAAACATCCATCACAATCCAATTCCCTAAAAGGATTGCAAGCAAATCTTGCAATATTTGGGATTGGTTTAATTATGATTAATATTCTTGGACAATCTATTTTTTATGCACGAATTGAAAGTTTAATGGTCTCAAGCCGGACGGCGCGGGCAAAAGGCGACTTTTCCAAAGAAGAAAGCAGACTTTCCGAAGCCCTTCGATTGGCCCCCTATAACCCACTTATCCATGAAGCGATCGGTATCTCGCGAGTAATAAGCCTAAATGAAGACCAAAAAGGCCAAAGAGCTGCGGATGATTTAATAGATGAGTGGGTCGCCACGGATGTTTTGGCTTTTACGGGTCATGGTTTTTTTAGGCCAATGAGTTTGCAGCCAGGCTTGATTGCATTTGGATTAATGGGTAAAAAAACCGAAGAACTAAAACAAAAAATTAATGCTAATCGCCAGGAACATTTCACCCAGGCTGTTAATTCTCTGGAAACAGCCAGAAGCCTATGCCCAATTCTTTACCGTGTGCATGCCTACCTTGCCTTGCTGGCGCCAAGGAAAGACACGGAGCCCGGATCTTTGCAAAGCCAATTCAAAACGGATCTGCCAAGTGTCCATTTGGCCAGGGCCTTGACCTGTTTTCCTGTGGATTCGGAGATCAGATATTCGGCGGGAGTTGCGAGCCTTAATGACGGGGATAGGGAAACCGCCGCCAACCATTTTCAGATTAGCATTCAGAATTCCAAAAATCGTCTAACCGACATCATTCAAATTTCAAGGAATCATTACACGATCAAGGATTTGGTGCGATTTGTCCTACCCGAAGATCCCACGATTTTGGCTCAGGCCCTTATGACTGCATTTTCCAAGGCCCCAGCATCCGAAAGGGCGCTTGTCCTGGTCAGAACCTTGGAATTGATCATGGAAGGGCGGGGGACACCTGACTCCTTGATGGTAAAAACTTTATTGGCCGAAATGGAATCGCTTTCTGTCCCACCTGCCAACAGGTTGGATTTTCTCAAATCGGTTCCCGAAACCATTCTTTCCGAAACCAATGTGCGACTTGAAGTTGCTTTTATCCTGGAAGAGGCGGGGCATTATGCAGAAGCGGCCAAGGAACTGGCCGCGGTACGATCTGCCGACCCCAGAAATCCCCGTGCATTGGAATTGGAAGAGATGTTGAAACGCGATCTTATTCTTGCACCCTATCTCAAATAGTTTTGTTTTGTACCGGGTGATTAAAGCTGAATTGTTGAAATTGTCTGTTCAGTTCAATTGCGCTTTTGGCTTTCAATATTTCGGTTTTACAATCCCGAATTGCGGATAGTGAAAATCTTTGGCTCAATTGCACCACATCTCCAATTTTTCTTACCGGAACACTAAGGCTGCTTACACCCATTGCCATAAGGAGCCAATACCCCATTGGATCCGAAGCCAATTCCCCACAAGCGGTCACAGGTTTTCCATGCTCGCAAGCGTTAACAATTGTGGAATGAATCATCCTGATCACTCCGGGATTGAATCTATGGGATGCAAGTGAGCTTACCGGCGAATCTCGATCCACACCCATTGAGGAAGCAGTCAAGTCATTTGTGCCCAATGAAAAGAAATCCATTTTATCGCACCAATCGGGGATCATGTGGATGGAGGCCGCGGCCTCAATCATAATTCCAATTTTGGTGTTTCTATCGTGGTCAAGCCCCTCGAGGGCTAACTGTTTGCGCGCATCCGCGACAGATTCCACAAGAAAATCCAGTAGCTCCGTTGTGGTCACAAGAGGAACCAGAAGTTTGGCTTGTCCGTTTCTGGAGGCACGGAGAATTGCCCTTACCTGCTCCCGGAAAATATTTTGCAACGAGGGAGATTGAAGGACATCCCTCCAATCCAAAGCTTGCCATCCCCCATGTTGGGGATTCAAAACCCCTTCCACTTTGTCGGGTCGCAAATCAAAGGTACGAATCGTAACGGGTTTGCCATGCATCGCATCCAAAAGCTTTCGATAAATGGCAACTTGTTCCTCCTCTGATGGAAGAGACCTTCTGGCAAGAAAGAGAAATTCACTCCGAAAAAGTCCGACCCCTTTGGCTCCCACCAATTGGGCCTGGCCAGCTTCCGCCAAAAAATTGATGTTGGCCTCCAAAGGCACCGGGCAATTGGAAGTTTCGAAATTTTGAATGGGATTGGACTTTGAATCACCCACGGCCTCCGAAGTGGAATCCGGTGTCATCCATTTTGGTGGATCAATAACAACTCGCCCGGCTTCCCCATCCACCCAAAGGGGTGTACCCCCCGGAATTTGCCTACTAAAATCGGGAAATCCACTAACCATGGGGATCCCGAGACTTCTTGCGAGGATCGCCGCATGACTTTGTGGCCCACCCCGTTCAACAACAATTCCCGCCAATCGATCCAGATCGACGGCGAATAATTCCATTACGGAGGATTCCCTGCAAACAATAACGACCCTGCCGGGATTGGCGGAACGGGATTGGCCAGAAACACGGGTTTCCTGTCGCCGTAATTGCCACAAAATCCTGTGAAACACATCTTTTATGTCGTATATGCGTTCCTGAACCAGCGGGGTCCTTATATCGCTGAGGGCTCGAACATAAGCCTCCAGGGTCGATTGAAGGGCGCTTTCTGTTGTGATGCCCCGATCAATTCTTTCCCCCAATTCCCTAAGGAGCGAATTGTCCTGAAGCAACATCTGCTGGGCCTGAAGGATTGCCCCATGGGTCTCACCCACAAGGTTGGAGATCTGAACAGCCTGTTTGGAAAGTTCATCCCTGGCGGCGGACATTGCTTCGGCAAGCCGCTCTTTTTCCTTTTCGGACCCAAGGTAAATTCCCGATCCCTGCCCAGCCCAACCTCTTTCCTCATCCACCAGATAAGCCAGTCCCAAACCTGCTCCCGAGGAAAGGCTGATCCCCTGTCGGGATTCTCCCGGGGCCGGGGGACGGGGTGCAGCCATCCCATCCCCATGAATGGAGGC
Source organism: uncultured Singulisphaera sp. (assembly GCA_963923115.1). Classification (GTDB taxonomy): domain Bacteria; phylum Planctomycetota; class Planctomycetia; order Gemmatales; family Gemmataceae; genus SYLG01. The sequence continues at coordinate 138 of CAWUOD010000284.1, read as the reverse complement.
GGCAACCCTTTCCAACAAAAGCGCATCACCTACAAGGGGTGCCACTTGTGCACCAACAGCGACAAGCATTCGAATTTCACTTGGGCTGAATTGGCGCGATTCGACTGTTTGAACAACAAGGACTGTCTCTTATACACA
>CAWUOD010000283.1:0-4969 GCA_963923115.1 uncultured Singulisphaera sp. | reverse complement strand
ATCCTTCTGGCCCGGAAAACACGCCACCTCGCCGTCTCCTCTGTTGTCCCCACCACCTCGGCTATCTCCTTGAAGGAAAGGTCACCCTCGACCCTCAACATGAGAGCCGCTTTGAAATCCTCGGGGAGAAGGTCGATCGCTTTTGCCAAATTCCGAAGGGATTCCTCCCTCTGAAGTGTTTCCAGCAAACCGGGCCTGTTCTCGGCCAGGTCACCCACAAGCGCCTCCCGTTTTTTTTTCGAGCGGGCCTGGTTGGCAAAGTTGTTGAAAGCGATCCGAAAAAGCCAAGCCCGGAAATTGGTTCCCGGGGTGAACTGTTCCATCCTGGTCATCGCCTTCAGGAGGGTTTCCTGTGCGACATCTTCCGCCTGGTTGACATCAGGGCAGAGATGGCACGCCCATCGGAACAGCGCCTCCCCATGGAGTTGGGCCAGTTGGGCAAAGGCATCACGATCTCCCCGCCGGGCAGCCTCCACCCATGTCCGCTCTTGCGGATGGACGGGAGCCTTGGAAGGGGATGGTGTTGCCATGTTGACTGTGCGAACCATGAGTTTTCGCCGCGGAGAAACCGCTTTTGAACCATCCTAACGAAACAACCCGCTGGAGGGGCGGGTTGTTTGAGGGATTTTTGGCCAGGTTGTCCGTTTTGGGTTATTTTTTGGGGGAAGTAACCAATTCCAACCGGAAACGATGGTATTCCTTGGGATCCGAATCGCTTATTTTATCCGATTCGATCATCGCGAAATTGCCTTCATTTTTGTAGGAAAACGCCTTGCCGGTCACCGGGTTTAACGGGATCGGCGCAACCGTAATTTCCTCAAGGGTTTGTGGCAATTTTCCCGTTTGGGCAGCCTGCATGCGGATGGCTTCCACAACCATTAGCTGGGCCTGGTACCGCTGAACCCGCACTTTGGCCTCCAGGACTTTGCTTGTGGCGGGAAGCAACAGCCTCGCAAGCATTCCCATGGAAAGCAGGTTTGCTGCTGCACCATCCTTTGGTTTTCCAGCAATTATGGTTTTTTCCAATTCCGCTTTGGCTTGCCAGTAGGGGATATTCAGCCATTTCAGGATGTTGTCGTAGTTCTCGTCATAGATGAGTATCTCGCACATCAGGACCACTTGTAGGGGCGGGAGGGCTTCCAGGGCTTTAGGCTCCCATCCAAACCTCAACAGCTTTTCCTTGGCGGCTGGGTAGGATGCCGCCATCCTTACAGAAAGCCCAACATTGTCCATCAGCTTTTCCATGTCGTTGCGGCCCGTATTTTGGGTGCCTGTCAACGACATGGCTTCCCGAAATTTGTCCACCATTGCCTGAAGTTCGGGTTGGCCCACCGCTTTGGGTTTTTTCGCGTAAAGAATGTCCCTCAATCCAGGTGTGATGGAATCCATCAGGAATTTTTCCCCGTCCATGGCTTCCCTCAGGTCTATTGGCGTTGTTGGCAATGCCGCCAATGCCCAAAAGAGGTTTGGAAACCCGGGCTGTTGAATCCCGTCTTCGACCTGCTTGAACCCGATCGTTGTGATCGCGATACCAACCAGGCCCTGTATAAGCGTGACGCCTTTTGCAACATGGCGACCCAGGGTGATTGTTGTCCGCATGGATTTGACCGCGGCGGGGAAGTCCTTTTCCTTGAGCTCATAACGGGTTCTCAGGGTCAGGTCCCGGGCGAAATTTCGCATCCCCTGAATATCGGGGAGAAGGAACATGATCCCGTCTCTCCTGATGCCCGGAATCATGTCCCAATCCGCATGGGAGCGGTTTGTGCCCCGTTCGATTTCCCAAAGGTACCTGGCATTGCGTTTGTCCGCTTCGGGTGGGAGTTTGTCGATGGGGAGTTTCAGCCATTCCTCCTCTTTTTTCCAATACTCCTGGTCGCGATACCGAAAGCTGGCCCATTCGGGACTGTATGCCCGGTAATAGTTTTGAACCGCGTTGCCTGATTCCTGGAAACGGATTTCCGGATCAAGGCGATACAAAAGGGCCGGTGAGGGTGCGGCCTGGGGGTGGATTTTGAGAAGTTTATATAGGGGAGGTGGCGGATCCGGCTCCTTTTTGTCGGCCCAAAGTCCTACAGCTGGACCTTGTCCGATGGCCAAAGTACCCAAAAGGGAAAAAGTGAAAGCGCCAAGAATGCATTTGGTAATACTGTTCATTTCAAATCCTCCATTACTTCGGAAATCGAACGCAGATTGGTTTGGTTGCCGGGCTGTCTTTTTGGGGCGCCCGTCGAGATATAATGGGTCCCATTTGGGGCTAAAGGGGGCCGGTTAACCTGATCCGGATCCGTGAGCGGATTCCAGATGGAGGATTTGGAAAGGGGGAGGGATCTGGCCATAAATGTGTCTTTCCCGGTCGCATCTTCCTGAATTGGGGAGCGCACAGGTTTTGGGTCGTCCATAGGGGCCCGATCTGAGGTTTTTGCCATTCGTGGGGTTGGCGCTTCGGGTGTCGGAACCGCAGCCGAATTGTTTGGCCAGGGGCCGGTCGACCCGAGCATCCCCAAAAGGACTCCACCGACAAGTCCACCCGAGGTCCAGCGCCAGGCGCCGCGCTTCCCCTCGGCGCGACCAGCTTCAAAGGCGAGTTGCTGACGGAAAATGGGATCGAGAGGTGCGGCCGAGGGTGGCCCAAGAGCTTCTCTTAACAAGGATTCGAAATCGGATAGGGGATTATTTTGGGACATGGGATTCCTCCACGATTTCCTGTCGCAGGCGCTTTAATATTTGGTGATAACGGCGGTGAAGCGAGCTGGATGATCCGCCCAAAACCTTGGCCGCATCCGCAAAGGTGAGGTTTCCCCAAAGAACCGCGACCAATAGTTCCCTGTCTTCTCCGGATAGGGCGTCGAGGGCTGTTTGCAGGCGGACGGAATCCTCCTTTTGGCAAAGGCCCTCCAGGGGATTTGCGGTGCAGGCCTCGGCCTGGGCGACCCGCAATTCCCGTTTTTCCCGCCGGAATCGTTGCCTGCAGGATGCGGCTCCCAGGCGTCTAAGGGTTTGCCAAAGCCATGTTTTTGGATGGGTTGGTGGGACGGCCATGCCAGCCAAGGCCAAAAAAGTTCCCTGAACCAGATCCTCGGCGCCAGCCGCGTCACGGACAAGCTGATGGGCCAGCGCACGCAACATGGGCGTATGCTGATCCACCAGGAGAGTTAGGGTTGTATGGTTCATATTGGACAAAGATTGGTTGCCACCGGGGGCAACCTGTCCCGCCTTTCAGTATCTTTTTTAAGATATGCTTTAGGGTGGGACGAAATTTATGAGTTCGTGGCTGGTGGGAATGCTGCCGGAAGGGCCACTGGACATCGTGGGGGATATCCACGGTGAGCTGGGGGCCCTGTCGCAGCTATTGACCCACCTTGGCTACGGGCCCGAGGGAACAGGAAACCCTGGTCGCCGCCTTGTTTTCGTGGGTGATCTGGTGGATCGGGGCCCGGACAGCCCCGGAGTTGTTCGTCTGGTCCGAAAAATGATCGAGGCGGACAAAGCGGTGGCCGTAATGGGCAATCACGAGTTGAATCTGCTGCTCAATCGTCGTCGTGAAGGGAATGAGTGGTTTTTTGGGGAACGATCCCGGGCTCCCGGATCGCCTCCGGCGGTTTGCGCGGATACCGCGACCCAACGGGAATGTTTTCATTTTTTTGCCAACCTGCCACTTTGTCTGGAAAGAAGCGACCTGCGTGTGGTTCATGCATCCTGGAATGAGGATGCGGTGGAAAGGCTATCGGGGGCGAACAGCGCCATCTCCCTTTTTGAAGATTATCGGCAAAGAATCGAAACCCAGATTCAGGAGCGTCGTCGAAGCGGGGAACAGGAACCGCCCCAGGAGGCGGCTCTTTGCCACCAAAATCAAAATCCGGTCAAGGTGCTTTTGTCCGGACCGGAGGAGAGGTCTGTCCAGCCCTATTGGGCGGGCGGACGCTATCGGCACTTGAGGCGGTCTCCCTGGTGGCAGACTTACAAGGGTCAATTTTGTGTTTTTGGTCACTATTGGCGCTTGGGCACGCCGGGCAAAATCGACCATTTGGACGAGGGAAAGCTTTTTGAGCCCTATGCTCTCAACCAGAGCCAGGGGCGAACCTTTTGTGTGGACTATTCGGTCGGAGCCCGTTGGCGTGAAAGACTTTTGGGCCGCCAGGAACCCTTTGGAACCAGACTGGGCGCAATAAGGTGGCCCGAATCGCAGCTGGTCTTTGATAATGGGGAAATCATGCAGCTGGATTTTTTGGAGAATGCGGTTGGCACCCCCCCCTCAGCTGGCTAGAATCGCTTGATCAGACCTGTCTTACGCGAATGGATTCGTCGCGGCCCGCACAGGAGGTGGTCAGTATGCAGAGCGCGTTGGTGGTCCAGTGGTTTTTGGATATCCCCGAACTTCCGGGCACCACTTACCAGGACGAATCGGGCCAAACCGTTGTCAGGGACCCTGAACTTCCCTGGAGGCTGCAACACCAACGCGCGGTTGATCGCTTTCGCTGGCTTGTAACCCGAAAATATTCCGCGGGCACACTGGAAAGACTACTTGATGCCGGCCATTTCCGGGCCCGACAGGCAGCCGCTTTCGCGCTTGGGCTGATAGGTGCCCAAACCTGCACGCCTTCCATTTGGCGCATGCTTGGGGATTCCTCCCGCGAAGTCAGGCAGACCGCTCAGGAAGCTCTTTGGAATCTATGGTTTCGAGGGTCTTCGGAGGCCCACAACCAGGAGCTTCGCCGTATCATTCGCATGCGTGACAAAAACAAAGCGCTATTTTCCATCAATGCGCTTTTGCGAAAAGCCCCGAAATTTGCGGAGGCATTCAACCAAAGGGCTATTCTCAATCTGCGACTTCAGCGTCCCCTGGAGTCGATTGCCGATTGCCAAAAGGCACTTGAGCTTAACCCGTTTCATTTTGGCGCACAGGCTGGCTTGGGACAGTGCTATCTCTGTCTCTTATACACATCTGACGCTGCCGACGATACTCCTTGTG
>CAWUOD010000282.1:0-4990 GCA_963923115.1 uncultured Singulisphaera sp. | reverse complement strand
CCCAGCGCGCCTCCACACCAAAGCGATATCCATGCGTGTGATGCGTCCGCTCCCACAAGCCTCGGTTTGCCGGGTGGCGGGAGCGTACGCAAATACCCGCTTACATACCGTGCGGAGAGCCCCAGGGACCGGAGCAACGAAAGGAACAGGTGCGCAAAGTCCTGACATACGCCCCTTCGTTGCCGGAACACCTGTTCGACCGGGGTGGTGACGGTCGTCGCCGTCGGATCGAACTGGAAATCGCGGTGAATTCTTCCCATCAGCTCCGTTGCCGCCTCGATCGCGGGCCGACCGGTTGCAAACGACTGACGGGCATAATCGGCGAACTCCGCCGTCACCCTGCATCGGGGGGATTCAAAAACAAATTCCGAGGCGGTCAAATCGGCTGGCCGAAGGCGACGCAAAATCGCCAATCTGAGTTCCTCCCAGGAGGGACCCGAACCTGGAGTCGGGCCGGTTGTGGGCGCGAAATCGGCGATTTCGATCTCGCTGACCGCGGTCACGGCGAGTTTGCGGTATCCCTGGTTGAAAGAAAAACGGACAATGGGATTGCCAAAATAGTCAAATGTCTCCGATCTGATGGATGGCTCCGGAAAAATCGAGAGAAAATGATCCAAAAGGGTTTGGCGCCCGGTGGGCCTGGGCTTGAGCCTGGCCTCGTTGTGTCCGACGGAAACCGCTTCGGAACAGGAATACTCCGTCTCGTGGACGATCCGGTACCTCATCTGGGGATCTCCACATCGGAATTGATCTGTCGGGGGACGCCCGAATGCAAAAGGTATTTGCGGGTGAGCTGGTCGGACAATGCTTTCAGGTTCTCCTCAATGGAGCGAACCAAACCCAATACCGCGCCATGGGATTTGTCCTCCAGCGCGGACTGTGTCGTCATGCGAACGCTGTGGAGGGCAGCCATGGCCAGACGCTTCTCCTCGGTTTGAAGCGGATCCGCCCCGTCGTGGGGCAGAACATCGACATGTTCCGCCAAGGCTATCAACTGGGCCGCGATTGATCGGGGACAAGTTTCATCCGTTATCAGGAGGTCAAACACCGCCGCCGCCCGGACTCGTTCCAGGTAACGATTTCGGTAGGTCATCTTGCAATCAATGATCTCAAGGAGCATCTTGAGAATCCCGGGGCCTGGCGCCTCCGCGACGAGGATCGATTCCAGTAGCGTCGCCATTCCCCGGGCCCGCTCGATGCGCCGACCAATATCCAGCACCCTCCAGGCGGGACTTCGGACCATTCCATCATGAATGAGGCCGCTAACAGCCGCCAGATCGAGAATAAGACGGTTGATGGCGGTCTGGATGTCGTAAAGGCCGCGCCAATTTCCCGATGCGGCCGACTGGAATGCGGCGGTTGCCTCGTGAATTTTGCGCCAGGTGTCCGGAGAGATCCAGAGCCTTTCGAGAGAAGAGAGTCTTTGCAGCTCGGAAATAGTGGCCATAAGGCCGCGGGGATCGGTTGCCTCTCCGACCGCCCGGGGAAGGTTTATGGCGCTGAAAAGAAATTCGTTTTGGGATGGGGAGTTTTGTTCCTGTGGGGGGACGATCCCCTGTGCCAGGAGCGCCTTTGAGAGGGCGGCGATTTCCGTGGTTTCCGTGGTCGATTCGACCATGAGTCGCTCGATGAGCGCCCGTATGAGCCGACTGAGGAAATCGGCCCGGTCAAGCGATTGACCCAACCAGAAGAGGTCATCCGCGACCCGGCTTGGAAACACCGCGCTGGTGCGACGAAGCTGGACTTCCTCATCCTCATCGGCCAAAAGTGTCACGGGCCTGACCGGCCCATCCGCCAACACCCAAAGGTCCTTGCTGATTTCCCCCGCGGAGATCGAAAGCTCCATGGGCTCGGGGGTCGGTGCGATGCGGACCAGTGCGCCGGGCATGGACGCGAATTTGCCCGGCTCCTCCGCGACCGCGAAAGCCCGGAGGGCCGCGTGTCCTTTCCCGGGCTTTCCATCACGCAAAACAGGCACGGAGGATCGGGCGATCAATTCCTGGGCGACAAAAGCGTGTGGTTTTGCGGCGATTTGTTCCAGCAGGGTCTGTTTTTGCTGTTTGGTGAGTTTTCCGGCCAGGATTTCATCGCCGCCGGAGGCCTCGAAGGCGGGTTTGATGACCAATGTGTCGATTTTGTCGCGGATGTGGTGCATATGGTAGGGATTGGCGCACCACCAGGTGGGGATGGAAGGGAGTAAAAGGTCCCCGCCGAGAAAATATTTACAAATACGATCCATAAATGGCATAAAAATGGGGGATTCGATCAGGCCGGAACCGGGCGTGTTGGCCATTCCCACATGGCCCTGCCGAATGGCATTGAGGATTCCGGGGACACCGTGCGCCGCGGCCCCGCCCAGTTCCAATGGATCAATTTCCTTTTCGGAGCCCCGGGTAAGGATCCCGTGAATGGGTATCAATCCGGCGAGTGTCTTGAGAAACACCCTGTCGTCGCGCACCGCAAGATCCGCCCCCTCGACCAGGGCGTATCCAAGGTATCGGGCAAGATAAACATCCTCGAAGTAGTAGGGGTGATTGGCGCCGGGGGAGAGTATGACAATCCTTGGGTTGTCGGTTTGCCGCGCGGAAAGACGCTTGAGGGCGTTTTGCAACCTCAGGAAAAACGGGGCAAGTCGCTCGACGGGATCGTTTCTGAGGGCGAGGGGCAGGGTTCGGGAGGCGACAATGCGATTTTCCAGGGCGAAAGCGGCGCCGGAAGGGCTGTCGGCGCGATCGGCCATGACCCGCCAAACCCCGTTGGGATCGCGGGCCAATTCCGCCCCATAAAGGGTGATCCAGCCGTTTTGGCCCTTTTTCAGATCATAAAAAGGGCGTAAAAAACCGGGATGGGAATAGAGCACCTCGGCGGGAATGACCCCCTCGCTGACCAGTCGCCTCGGCCCGTGGCAATCCGCCACGATCATGTCGAGTAGAAGCGCCCTCTGTGCCAGGCCCTGGTCAATCCCCGACCATTCCCCGCCATCGATGACCATCGGAAGGATGTCGAGGCGCCATGGTCTTTGAAGATGGGTCCCATCATGGAACACATTGAAATTGACGCCATTTTCGCGAAGTTGTTGGTCCGCCTGATTGGCCCGGAGGGCCAGTTCCTCGACGCCAATTTTGGCGGAGGCGGCAAGAAGGCCGGCCCAGGTGCGGGTCGGGGCCCCGTCCGGCCCAAACGCCTCGTCAAACACAGGGACGGACGACATGGATCCATTTCCGTTCGCGTTCCATGGCGGCCGGACCGGGGAATCGTCCATGGCGACCGGGCCGAGGGGACGGCCCGGCGGCGCTCGATCGGGCGAAGGATAATCCTGGGAAACCTTGGACATCTCTGGGTCAACCTTGGGAGGATTTAGGGATGCCTAATAGGGCAAAAACCGGAGGTCCAGCGTGCAGGGGTGTTCCATTGGCAGCGATTCCTTTCGCGCGGACATTCTGCCCGCCGTGTGGCCAAAAGGAATAAACCGGGCCGCCCGGCGACATTCCGCCTCCAGCGCGTTGACGGGAAACGCAACCGGGTTCAATCCGCCTGGATGATCTACATGATAGCGGCAACCGCCGATCGATCGATCCCTCCAGGTGTCCACAATGTCGAATGACAAAGGGGTGTGGACCCCGATTGTCGGGTGGAGGCAACTGGGTGGCTGCCAGGCGCGATAGCGCAGGCCCGCGACAAATTCGCCTGATCGGCCTGTCGCGGTCAGTGGCACAACGCGGCCATTCACGACAACCGCATGGCGATTTGGCTCCAGTCCCCGGACAAGAATTTGAAGTCTTTCCACCGAGCTATCGACATAGCGGGTCGTTCCCCCGCCGCCTGCCTCCTCGCCCAAAACATACCAGGGTTCGATACCCGTGCGCAGTTCCATCCAGACCCCATCGTAGTTTACCTCGCCGATTTTCGGGAAGCGGAACTCGAAATGGGGAGCAAACCATTCGGGATCAAAACCGAGTCCGGAATCCTTCAGATCCTTGAGGACATCCTCCAGATCCTTTTTCAGGTAGTGGGGCAGGAGGAATCTGTCATGGAGTGTCGTTCCCCATCGAACCAAACCCGAAAGATAAGGCTGTTCCCAAAATTTGGCCACCAGCGCCCTAACCAGCAACTGTTGGGCAAGGCTCATCCTCGCATGAGGCGGCATCTCAAAACCGCGTAATTCCAGCAGGCCCAACCGGCCATTGGCATGATCGGGCGAATAGAGTTTGTCGATACAGAATTCGGCCCGGTGGGTGTTCCCTGTGATATCGGTCAACAGGTGCCTGAACACGCGGTCGACCAGCCATGGGGGCGTCCTTTGGCCCGGGACAATCTGTTGGAAGGCGATCTCCAGCTCATAGAGGACATCCCTTCGCCCCTCGTCCACCCGGGGAGATTGGCTTGTTGGGCCGATGAACTGCCCGGAAAAGACATAGGAGAGGGAAGGGTGATTGTTCCAATAGGCCAACATGCTTCTTAACAGGTCCGGTTTGCGTAAAAATGGACTGTCGTAGGGACTGGACCCGCCGAGAACGATGTGGTTGCCACCGCCTGTGCCGGTGTGGCGGCCATCGCGCTGAAATTTTTCGGTTCCCAGGCGGGTCTTGTGGGCCTCCTCGTAGATTCCCTCGGTGATATCGCAAAGTTCCCTCCAGTCCCCGGCGGGCTGGACATTGACTTCGATAACACCGGGGTCGGGAGTGACCTTCATGACCCTGAGTCTTGGATCAAATGGGGGAAGGTACCCTTCAAGAACAATCGGTATTTGCAATCGCTCCGCCGTTGCCTCGACAAGACCAACCAGCTCCAAATAGTCTTCCAATCGGCCCAATGGGGGCATGAAAACATGAAGGTTCCCATCGCGCGGTTCGACACAAAGGGCCGTGGCCACCACCCCTTCGGGGGTTCCCGCGGGAGAGTGCTCATCGGGGACCGCGTTTTTGGGCGGGGGAATTTTTGGGAAATCTTCCCGGCGCATTTCCAGGCGCGCGTGATCGCGTTCCTGACC
>CAWUOD010000281.1:0-5002 GCA_963923115.1 uncultured Singulisphaera sp. | reverse complement strand
ATTTCCGGGTGTTCCCTAATTTCCGGGTGTTCCCTGGAGGCGAATTTCTCCCGTGACTTCTCGAGGGCGTAGAGCTCCATTTGGACCCGAAGAGGTGTCAAAAGCCCCGCGACCAAAGGCGGCTGCACCGGCGCCACCCGAACTCCACAGTTGGGACGGGAGATCAGCGCGCCCTCCAGAACAAGGTGTTGGAGAGCCTGTCTGACGACCGCGCGGCCAACGCCAAACCGATCCGCCAGGCCAATTTCACGCATAGGCTCGCCCGGCTCAACCAGGCCAGCAAGGATTTCTCCTCGCAATCGCCTTGTGATTTGCTGGGTGGTGGTCTGGATGGGACTCATGGACATCAAGCCCTTGTGGGAAAAGGGACGCTGGCAGGCAGGGTGTCAATGTAAAGACAGGATTGTGGATTGTCAACAATTTGATTTCCACACTGTTATTTCAGGGGATTGGCGGGTATGGGCGGATGGACCAATCCCCGAATGCCTCCTTTCTTGCCAATCTCCCCCCGCTTCCTTGCGCAAGCTTCGGGCAAAGTGGTAAAATCACTCCAACGGGATCCAATGATCATTCTGTTGGCTCCCCATTCCGCGTTCTCCCCACCCTTGCGGACACACCCTGTGAAAACCTTTTTCCGGAACAACTTTTTCTGGGCCTTGTTGGCTGGTTGGTTTTGCGGATGGATTCCGGCAACGATTGCCGATGATTTGTTTTTTGAAAACAAAATACGACCTGTTTTGGTTGAAAAATGCCAAAAGTGCCATGGTTCCCAAAAGCAACAGGGGGGCCTGAGACTGGATTCGCGAATCGCTTTGTCAAAGGGTGGCGATTTGGGCCCGGCGGTTGTGCCTGGCAAAATCCGGGAGGGGCACCTTCTCGCCGCGTTAAGGCAGGATGGGGAGCTGAAAATGCCCCCTTCGGGCAAATTATCCAACGAAACCATCAAGGATTTTGAATCCTGGATTGAAAATGGGGCAAACTGGCCCGCCGAAAAACAGCCAAAAAGCGGGGACCGCACCCAGGTTATCATGGACGGTGACCGCGCCCATTGGGCCTTTCAGCCGATCAAAAAAATCACGCCTCCGCAAGTCCGGGATCGGACCCAACCCAAAAATGCAATCGACGGTTTCCTCGAGTCGCGACTGGAAAAAGCGAATCTCACTCCCGTGGAGAAAGCCGGAAAAACCACGCTGATTCGACGGGCGACATTCGACCTGACGGGACTTCCCCCGACTCCGGAGGAAATCCGCGCCTTTGAGGACGACTCTTCGCCCATGGCCTTTGCCAAAGTGGTCGAAAGGCTATTGGCTTCGCCCAGGTATGGTGAACGATGGGGGCGACATTGGCTTGATGTGGCGCGATACGCGGACACGGCGGGCGATGGCGCGGATTATCCCCTCCCCGAAGCGTGGAAATATCGCAACTGGGTCATTCGGGCTTTCCAATCGGATATGCCCTATGACCGTTTTGTGCGCGAGCAGATCGCGGGGGACATTCTCGCGAATCGGGATAAAGCCAAAATGGATGCTCGCGAATATGCCGATCGCGTGATCGCAACCGGATTTCTCGCGGTTGGCAAGCGGTATGGTTATGCCCCCAACCCGGATTACCAGCACCTCGATTTTGCCGATGCCATCGAATCGGTTGGCCGTTCGCTCATGGGGCTCTCACTGGGTTGCGCCCGTTGCCACGATCACAAATACGAACCCGTGGGCATGGAGGATTATTACGCCCTGTATGGGATTTTCCAGAGTTCCAGTTGGTCTTTTCCAGGTGGCGAGGAACACAAAAAACCCGACCGTCTGGTTCCGCTCGTCCCCCCCGGGGAGGCCAGGCGTTTGGAGGCGAAAAAAGCCGAAAGGATTCTGACACTCAAGTCGCGACTTCGTGAAATCCAGGTCGAAAAGGGGGAGCTTTCGGGAACCCCTTTTGTCGGTGGTCCCGATTTGGGGTTTGAATCGCAAAAAGCGGGAACCGCCCCGGGCGGAGCGTGGCTCTCCATGGGGCCAAACATCATCACACCCAAGGCCCAGAGCCCTTTTGCCCATATCCACCCCCCGGGAAAACAGGGCGTCCGAATGGGTGCCGGTGGCGCAAACGAAGGGATCCGCTATGTTTTTGCCGATCCGGTCACCGCCTCCACGGGCAGAAAGCTTCATTTCTCCATCGATCTGGCAATTCCTGAAAAATCCGATGCCAAAGGCGCGGCGAGGCTTTATTTGGGTCGGGGTGTGATCGCATCGACGGCCCTTGATATTTCGCTTTCAAGGGACGCCCTGCAGATCAAAAATGGACCAAATTGGGAGCCCTTTGCCACACTTGTTCCGGGAGCCTGGTATTCCCTCCGGATCCAAATCGATCCCGACAACAAAACTTATGACGGCACGCTTTTTCCCTTCGCCCAGACTTCCGGGGCAAAACCGCTCTCCTTCCAAAAGAAGGCACTGGCGGCCGGTTGGGATGGAGTGATTGACACCTTTATCTGCGATGGTCTTGGCCATCTTTCCGGACCGGTCCCACTTCACGATCTGGACAATATTGCCCTTTCGGAGTCTCCTTTCGCGGCACCGGGATCAAAGGTGGTTGCGTCCCCGGCCCTGGCTGTTTCCAGGTCCGGGGATCAATTGGGCAAATTGGATGCCGAATTCAAGGAGACCAAAATCCTATTGGATCAGGCGGTTGCCAAACCGGTTTATGACCTTGCCTATGGGGTTTCCGAGGGGACGCCTGTTTCCGCCAAAATCCAAAAGCGTGGTGAACCGGAAAAACCAGGCGCCGAAGTTCCCCGCCGCTTTCTGGAGATCCTGGGAGGGGACAAACTTTCACCGGGGAACAATGGAAGCGGGCGACTGGAATTGGCCGAGTGGATCACCCGCAAGGAAAATCCCCTGTTCGCCCGTGTGATGGTCAATCGGATCTGGCAGGGACATTTTGGGCGGGGAATTGTCTCAACCCCCAGCGATTTTGGACTTCGTGGCGAGCGCCCTTCCAACCCGGAACTCCTCGATTGGCTCACGGGAGCGTTTGTCGAATCGGGTTATTCCATCAAAGCCATGCACCGTCTCATACTCTCCTCGGCGGCATACCAACGGTCCTCCCGGGATGAACCAGCCAATGTCGCGATCGATCCGGAGAACCACCTTCTCTGGAAGTTTTCAAGACGGGTGCTTGATGCGGAGTCGGTGCGGGACATGATGCTTTTCCTTGGTGGAAACCTCGATGAAAAACAGCCGTTTGGACACCCGTTTCCCCCCCAAAGCGGTTGGGGCTACACCATTCACGCACCGTTTCACGCTTTGTATGAAAGCAATCACCGCAGTGTGTACCTGATGAACCAGCGCAACAGGAGGCATCCCTATTTGGCCCTTTTTGATGCGGCCGACCCAAATGTTAGCACGGCCCAGCGGCTTCCCACAACCACCCCGACACAGGCACTCTATCTGATGAACAGTCCGTTTGTCCACGAACAGGCCAGGGGATTGGCAAAACGATTGGCCTCTTGCGGAACGGATGAGGAACGCATTCAAATGGGGCACATGCTGAGCCGGGGATTCGCGGCGACCCCCGGAGAGGTTTCCCAATCCCGGGATTTCCTTAAAACCTATATCGGCGCTCTCCAATCCAACAATATTCCCCCCGAACAGTTCGTTCCCCTGGCGTGGGCCGCGCTATGCCGGGTATGGCTTACATCCAACGCCGCACTCCATGTGGATTGAACCAAACCATGAGCACTCCTTTTATTTCCCGTCGGCGACTCCTTCAAACCGCCTCGGGCGGATTTGGATCCGTCGCCCTGGCGGGAATGCTCCAATCCGCCACGGCTGGGGAAATCGATCCCGTCAAAGCGGATGCCGGGGACCCACTATCCGCGAGGAAGGGGCATTTCCCCTCCAGGGCGGACCGGGTGATCTTCATCTATTCGACCGGGGGTGTCAGCCACATCGACACCTTTGATCCGAAACCCAAACTGACGGCGGACCATGGCAAAACCATAACGGCCAGCCGATGGCTCAACAAGCCCGGGAAATTCGACAGGTTTTTGGTGAAATCACGGTTTCCCTTCAGGCAATATGGGCGATCAGGGACATGGGTCAGCGATCTATTTCCACATATCGGATCGGTCATTGATGATGTTTGCGTCCTCAACGGGATGTGGTGCGAAAGCGATGGGCACGACAAAGCCACGCTTGCGGCGCACACGGGCTCTGCCCAGTTCGCCCGGCCCAGCGCCGGCGCATGGGTCAGCTATGGGCTTGGCACTCCCAACAAAAATCTACCCTCTTTCATGGTCCTGGCGCCGGCGGCCCCCTATGCCGGGGCGCAAACATGGGGTAGTGATTTCCTTCCCGCCTGCCATCAGGGGACCCATGTGATCCCGGGCCCGGAGCCGCTTGCGCATATTCGTCCCAGGGTCCCGGTTGGCGATTTGCAAAAACTGGAGCTTGAGCACCTTGAGCGGATCAATCGCGCCCGTTTGCGCCAAACCGGACCGGACCAGGCAATGGAGGCCAGGATTCGCTCATTTGAGACCGCTTTTGGCATGCAAATCGAGGGGCCCGAGGCGCTTGATATCACGCGTGAGACCGACGAGACACTCAGACTCTATGGGATCGACCGAAAAGCCACCACCGGGTTTGGCTGGCAGTGCCTTGTCGCCCGCCGCCTGGCCGAACGGGGTGTCCGATTTTTGGAGCTGATCGATGTCGGTTCCAGCAACAATTGGGACAGCCATGGCGACATGGCGGACCATATCCGGTTGGCCAAAGCCATCGACCGCCCGATTGCGGCCCTTATCGCCGACCTGAAACGAAGGGGAATGCTCGAGCGGACGCTGGTGGTTTGGACCACCGAATTTGGCCGCACGGCGTTTAACGCCAAAGCGGATCATCCCGGCCGGGAGCATCATAACCTGGCGTTTTCCTCATGGATGGCTGGAGGCGGGGTCAGGGGTGGCATGGTCCATGGAACCTCGGACGCTGTCTCTTATACACATCTGACGCTG
>CAWUOD010000280.1:0-5010 GCA_963923115.1 uncultured Singulisphaera sp. | reverse complement strand
TCCCCATGCATCTGGTCAAGATGAATGTCGAAAAGCAGCGTGAAATGTGCCACGAAGCGCCTTTCTATGTGCTTGGGCCACTGGTCACGGACATCGCTCCCGGTTACGACCACATCACCAGCGCGATTGGCGCCGCACTCGCCGGCGAGGCGGGCGCCGCGATGCTTTGCTATGTGACCCCCAAGGAGCACCTTGGTCTGCCCAACGCGGATGATGTGCGCCAGGGTGTGATCGCCTACAAGATCGCCGCGCATGCCGCCGACATCGCCCGTGGTCGCAAGGGCGCCCGTGACCGGGACGATGCCCTTTCCAAAGCCCGCTTCGAATTCGACTGGAACAAACAGTTCGAGCTTTCCCTTGATCCGGAAACCGCGCGCAGAATGCACGATGAAACCCTTCCCCAGGAGGCTTTCAAAAGCGCCAAGTTCTGTTCCATGTGCGGACCGAAATTCTGCTCGATGCGAGTCACCCAGGACATCCGAAAGATGGCCGAGGCGCAAGCCGCCAAGGGCGCGATTCCGCTTGCGACCACCGCCGGATAAGCGCCGATTTTTCCGGAGAGCCCATGATCGCGACCGACGAACTGCCCTTGCGCTACAAAACGCCTCCAGAATGGGCGCGAATGGCGCTTGGGGATCTTGTCGGGCTTCTGGGCGACCACGCCCACCTGGAAAAAAAAGCCGCCTCCAACGCCCTTGAGCTGCTCAACCGCTGGCATGGAATCGACCCTCCAAAACGGTGGGTCTCCATTCTTGCCAACATCGCCCGGGACGAAGCGGTCCACCTCGCCCAGGTCACCCGCATCCTTTTTCGCATGGGAAAGTCGATTCCCAAGGTCCACCACAACACCTATGCCGCCGGGCTCAGAAACTTTGTCCGACTGGGCATGGGGCCGGATGAATTGGTGGATCGCCTTTTGGCCGCAGCCCTGATCGAGGCCCGGTCGTGCGAACGGTTTGTGCTTTTGGCAAATGCCCTGAGGGAATCAAAAGCCGACACAGGGGAAGTTCGGGCCGAAAACCAAAATCTGGCACATTTTTATCAAGGACTTTGGGCCTCGGAACATGGCCACTACAGGGTCTTTGTGAAACTGGCCCAGCGCGTACGCCCCAAAGCCAAAGTCGACTCGCGATGGAATGAATGGCTGGATCACGAGGCCACCGTAATCCAGGCCCAGCCTCCCGGATCCAGGATGCACTCGGGACTTGCCGGGGATATTTCGACGGAGGCATGATCCGTGACGGCGATGACACAACCTGATCCGGATCCATCGCCTGGAATCGATCATTCTCCCAAAGGGCGTCTTGCACAGACCAGGCTTCCCGGAATTTTCCTGATCCTTTCCGCCGTGATAAATATCCTGGCCGGGCTGTTTCTTGTCGCCATGGGAATCAATGGCCTTTTGGTCTCGATTCAGGAATTTCGCCATCGACTTGAGGTCGAGTTTCCCAGTCAACACAAAGAGCTCCAGGCGTCGGAATGGCCCTTGGAATATTGGATCTGGAATACCTCGACCGGAATGCTTGTCCTGGGGCTGGGAGGCTTTGTTACGGGCTGCATGGTCCTTTGGGGTGTGTGGCGCCTTTGGAATGGGGGATCCTCCCGGCTGGCTTTTATTGGGTCGATACTGATTTCCTTGCCTGGAATCAGCCCCACGGGATGCATGGCCATAGGCACCCTGGCCGGATTGTGGATGATTTTGATTCTTTTTGATCCGGAATAAATCCCGAACCCGCCGAAAACACTCCTGGGCCCCGTTTAGCGATTGGCCCGAAATTCCGATGGTGTCATGCCTGTCGCCGAGCGAAACGCCCGTGTGAAGGCACTGTGATCGTAAAAACCGCAGGCGTGCGCGATTTCGGCCACTGATAGTTGCGTATCCCCAAGAAGTCGTGACGCCGCCGCCATCCGGGAGCGGGTGATGAACTGGCTGGGTGTCAGACCGAAAAGCCGTTTGGTCAGCCGGGCCAATCGCTGGGGGGTCAATTTGGATCGCCGCGCGATCCAGGCGGGCGTCACCTCAGGCGATAGATGTTGCTCGAACTCTTCCAGCGCCCTCGCGAAATCGCCGGGAATCTCGTTTGGTTCGACCGGTACCCGAAGATCCCGCGAAAAGCCGATGAGGCCGACGATGGCGCCGGCCGTATCCCGCACCGGAAGCTTTGTCGTCAGACACCAGACCGGGTTGTCCGGACGATGCAAATGCATTTCAAGATGGTTGACCAGAGGTCGCCCTGTGCGCAAAACCTTTTCGTCCTGTTCGGCAGGAATCCGGCCAAATTCCCCCGGGCATATGTCCCTTGGACATTTACCGAGGACCTGCGACTTTTTGGTCAATCCGTGGCGCGCCACCAGCGAATCGTTGACCGCAACATATCTTCCCGCAGAATCCTTGACAAAAAAGGCAACATCGGGGGACCGGTCAAACAGGCTTTCCAACAACGCGACTTCCACCTGCGAAACATGGGCAGGTCTGGCGGAGTCGGGATGTTTTGTGCGCAAATTCATGTTTTGATGCGCTCCTGAGCCAAGACAGGGGCAAAAACTGACTTTAAAATTCCATGATACACAAACCAGGGACCCTACCCATGAAGATCACCCGCATTTTTGCCCACCGCGTCGAACTCCCCTTGGTCGAAGGCTCCTACAAATGGTCAGGTGGAAAGTCGGTTTCGGTCTTCGATAGCACAATCGTCGGTGTTGAAACCGATACCGGCCTGGTGGGATATGGCGAAGTCTGTCCGCTGGGGCCCTTTTACCTTCCGGCTTACGCCGAAGGCGTTCGGTCCGGGCTGCGCGAACTCGGACCCCATTTGCTCGGTTTTGATCCCCGCGAATTGCAAAAACTCAACCACCGAATGGATGCCGCGATGAAAGGGCATCCTTATGTGAAATCGGGAATCGACATCGCCTGTTGGGATATCCTTGGTCAGGCGGCGCAATTACCCGTCTGCACGCTATTGGGCGGCCGCTTCGGCGAAAGCGTTCGGCTCTACCGCGCCATTTCGCAACAAGCACCCGACGAAATGGCAAAGAATGTCCAGCACTACCGTGAACAAGGCTACACCCGGTTTCAACTCAAGGTCGGAGGCGATCCGGATACCGACATCGAACGGATTCGCGCGGTGCGGGCGATGCTTCTTCCCGCTGACCGGCTGGTTGCCGACGCCAACACAGGCTGGACCCAACATGAGGCGACCCGCGTGGTTCGTGCCGTCCACGACCTCGATGTCTACATCGAACAACCCTGCACGACCTACGAGGAGTGCCTCGCGGTCAGGCGCAACACCAACCATCCCTTTGTTCTCGATGAGAACATCGACTCATTGGACATGCTTTTAAGAGCCAAAGCGGATTTGGCGATGGATGTCGTCAATCTGAAGATCAGCAAACTTGGCGGACTGACGAAAACGAAACAGGCCCGCGATCTTTGTGTTTCGATGGGAATCGCGATGACCCTCGAAGACAGTTGGGGAGGAGACATCACCACCGCCGCGATCGCCCACCTCGCCCACAGCACCCCCGAAGAGTTCCGCTTCACCAGCACCGATTTCAACAGCTATGTCACGGTCAGCACCGCGACCGGAGCTCCTGAGCGGCGCGCGGGATATATGGAAGCCAGCACCAAGCCGGGGCTGGGGATCACCCCTCGAATGGATGTCCTTGGCAAACGGGTCGTCGAAATCTCGTAACTGCCAAAGGCGCATTGGACTCGCGCCAATTGCCAACCACACTTCCAGGATTTTATCTTCCCCTTCAGGATCTCATCACCATGCGACAAGCCTTCGCGATTGCCGCGCTATGCCTTCTTTTGGCGGGAAAGTGCGCCCGGGCTGACGAGCGCCCAGCCAACCCCGCGGCCAACCTCCCTGATCAGGCGAAACTCCTTGCCCAGGCCGAAGCCCGATTGAAATCGATCTACGAGAAACAGGAATTTGCCCTCACACCGTTTTCCGGAAAATGGCTGCTCGATAGTTCCGGCTATTTTGTGCTCGAACCCGCCAAACCCGGATCACCCCCCGAACTCGTCCGATATGATGTTTCGACAGGAAAGCGATCGATCCTGATTGGCGCCCAACAGCTCACCCTGCCCGGCAGCACCGACCAGCTCATCATTCAGGATGTGGTCCAGTCGCCAACAGGCCACCAATTTCTTTTGTACGGCAGGACTTCCGGCCCCTTGCGGGGAAGCGCGGACTACTGGATTTTTGATCTCAAAGCGGGTTCCCTCAAAAAGGTCCCCGGGGGAATTCCCCACCAATCGATGGGAAATGCGTTTTCCCCGGCAGGCGATCGACTACTATTTCGCAACGGTCGCGATCTGCAGGTTTGCGATTTGGCCAAAGAAACCGTGACGGCACTTACCAACACAAAAGAAAACGACCTGGACAACGGTGCCGAGGCGACCTGGAGTCCCGATGGTCTTCAAGTCGCGTATGTTCAAACCGATTCCTCCAGGGTTCGCCTCCGCCCGGTCATCCAGCCAACCGATCCGACCTATCCGCAAGTCTCGATGCAGCGATTCGCCCGCGTCGGCACCCCGATTCCCACGCTTCGTGTCGGCGTTGTGAACAGCACCGGTGGAGAAACGCGCTGGATCAAATTGCCCGCCGATCCGGGAACTTTTTACATCAACGATGTCAGTTGGGCAGGGAACCCGAACGAACTCCTGGTCGAAATACTGAGTCGTTCGAGAGATTCCCGCCAATTTTTGCTGGTCAACCTCAAGTCCGGGGAGGTCGCGCCGGCCTACAAGGAATCGGATCCCGCCTGGGTCGATGCGAGCACCGCGGCCAATGCCGGTCTTGAATGGATTCGTGATGGCAAGGCATTTGTGCTCCTCAGCGAGAAAGATGGTTGGCGCCATGCCTATGTCGTTACACGCGATGGGAAGGAGAGCTCGCTGCTGACAAAGGACAAAAGCGATATTATTGCTCGCGGTCCGGTCGATGAGTCCGGGGGCTGGTTCTATTATTATGCCTCACCGGAGAATGCGACCCAACGATATTT
>CAWUOD010000279.1:0-5029 GCA_963923115.1 uncultured Singulisphaera sp. | reverse complement strand
AAGCGATTCCACGGATGTGGAACGCCGGGGCGTTTCGGGGATTTTGCCTGATCATGTCATTGCATTCGGTGATTGCCTTGTCGTATTCGCCTTTCTCAAAACGGGCGACTTCGCGATGGTGGAATGCGCGGGGATGTTTCGGATCGATTTTCAGCACTTCGTTGAAGTCGGCCGCGGCCCGATCGAAGTCCTTTCGTTCAAGGTAGGCCACGCCACGGGTGAAGTGGCATTCGGCGTTCGTCTTTTCGTGATTAATGGCTTCGGTGTAGTCGGCGATGGCGATATCGTGGTGTCCCTTGGCGCGAAAAGCGTTGCCACGGGCAGTCAAGGCGTGAACAAAGAGAGGTCGAATCCTAAGCGCCTCGGTAAAGTCGTCAACCGCGTCATCCGTTCTGCCCAGGGCAGCGAAGGCACTTCCGCGAACATAATAGCTGTCCGCATTTTCGGGAAAAAGGCGTAGGGCTTCGGTGCAATCGGAGGCTGCTTGGCGAAGCGCGCCCCTTTCCAGTCTGGCCGAACCCCGGGCGAACCAGGCCTCGGAAAATTCCGGCCGCAGGCGAATCGCATGGGAATAGTCCGTGATCGCTCCGTCCATGTCCCGCTTTTTGTAACGCGCATTCCCCCGGGCAAACCAGGCGTTGGGCTCCTCGGGATGGGCGGCTACCGCGGAGTTGGCCAATTCCAAAGCGGCATCGATTTCGTTATTGGTCAAAAGGTCCTGAATACGGTCCCAGGGAAGTTCGCTTTGGGAAGATTTTGGCTTGGATTCAGGGACAGTCCCGGCGACACCAGCAATTTCGGCGACTTTTTGACCTGGTTTTTTGTCATCCGGGGGAGCCACGGATTCGGAGTTCGCCCCGACCTCATCCGCTGATACAGTTTGGGTTGCGCGTATTATGGGAGAGGCAGGAACAGGGGCTATGGACGCCGTGTTGACCTCAACGGACTGGGAGCACCCAGCGAGGGAAAATATGACCACTTGCCAGATTCTTTTGGGAATCATGGGAAAGTCCTACCGCATTGCGGATTTTATCTTTTTTGCCCGAACTCCAAAAAGGAGATGAGGCGGCTGAAACCGGATAGTCCTGGCGGATAATCCAATTCCCGGGAAGGAACGCCAGCTCATGCGGGCGCCCTAGGGTCGAATCGTGACCCTGGAAGGTGAGAGTATTTTAACCTTTCCCAAGGATAAAGGCAAAGCCAAAATGGTTCGCTTGGCAATTTGGGTAAAATATAAACCGACTTTGGCTGCAAATTCCCACCCAACAGGCTTTTCAGGCATCGGTTGTGGGGTTGGCCGTTGATTCATCCGACCCTTTGGCGGAGGGGGAGAGGGGAAGTGCAGGAGGAAATGCGGCCAATCCCATTCCCAGAGTCGCCACCGTCAAAGTAATCAGATTCAGTAGGACGCTGTATCCATGGAGGCGATTGAACTCGATCCTGTGGGATGCCGCCTCATGAATCAGGAGGGGATCCATGGTGGCTAGTGCCTTGTTTAGTGAGTCGTTGCGGACGAAACGCTTGGAAGAGACCTGTTTTTCCACGGCCCAACCGCAAAGGAGCAAGAGTAAGGCGATTCCCAAAACCTTGACGCGGGTTCTGTGAAGCTTTCCTTTTTGGCGCCATCCCACGGCGGTGGCCAAAGCTGTCATGGCAAGCCAAACCTGGATTTCAAAATAGGCGGGAAAAACCGAGGCCACCGCCTGGCCCGCAATCAGGCTGCCCTGTTCTTTGCGCAGTGGATCGGGAAATGGGGCTCCGGGAGAGGCCTTTTCAAACATTGCGGGAACAGGGAGCCAAAAGGGGCGTTCCGCCTGGGGTTTGGATGCGACTTCGCCAAAAATTCCAAAGATTCCCAAGCCGATAACCAGCGTAAAAAACCAGCCAATTCCGACCCATCCCCCCATCGCACCCAGATGGAGGATTCTTGCAAAACCATCCAGCCCCCCGGAAAGCCGGATTTCATTCTCCGTGCCGGCAAGAATCCGTTTGATATTGCTGATATGTTTCAAAATGACCAAAACACCAGAAATCAGGCCAAAAAGGGTCCGGTCCAGTTGGCCAGGTCCGAATGGATCGTGCCAGGTCAGGACTGCCCCGATCAGCATGAGTGCCGCGGCGATACTTGACACGGAAACCATCCGCCAAGCCAATAACAACAGAATCCATGTGGCAAGTGAAAGCAAAAATGGGATAGGCAAAAGGACGGCGGTGACCCCCGCTGCCGTGGCAACGCCTTTTCCCCCCTTGAACTTGAGCCAGATAGGGAAAAGGTGGCCGCCAAAAGCAACCAGTCCGGCAAGAATCGCAACCCATGTGGGAAGCTCAAGTATCCATAAGGCAACCGCGGGAGGAATCGCGCCTTTGAGGAAATCGAGCACGAAGACCGAAATGCCCACCTTCCAGCCGAGCACACGGCCTGCGTTGGTCGCGCCGATGTTGCCGCTGCCCGCTTTGCGGATGTCCACGCCATTCGCTTTTCCGGCAAGAAATCCAAACGGAATGCTGCCAAGCAGGTAGGAAACCAAGGCAAGTACTGTGGTTGTCAAAAACACCGAATTACCTCCCGGCAAAAGATTCCCAGAAGATCAGGATAGTGGCTACGGGTCCCAACGATAGATTTTCCGATTAAAGAGGGGGCCTTGAAAAGATAGTGGCCCCATGGAATCCGAATCGGCATACCTCACGACCCTGGGACCAACCCGCCTGGATCGCGATCCTGTCCAGTTCGACGGGATCCTCCGGGAAGTCGTGGTTTCGAATATGGGACACCACTTCTTCAAGGATAGACCCGTGGAATGCGGTCCATTCATTTCGGATCATTTGTTCATACCCGGCCAAACATTCCTCGCGGGATTGCCCATTCTTGCGAAAAATATCCACCAGGACAAAAATTCCGCCTGGCCGGACCTTGTTGAACATCGCGCGAAAAAAATCGGCTTTGCGTTCAATCGGAGTGATGTGATGGAGCGCGTAGGAACTGAACACCAGATCCGCCTCCCCGCCGGGGGTTTGCACCGCCTCGAAGAGGTCCAGTGCCTTTAGAGTGATAGGGCAATCCAGCGCCTTCAGATTTTTTCGGGCGACTTCCAGAACATTGGGCGCAAGATCGATGCCCGTGTAGGATTCGATTGGGAAAATTTGAAACATTTGAGAGGAATGTTGCGCGCTTCCACAGCCAAGCTCCCAGACGGAAACAGGTGTGTTGCCTCTTTGCGCCGCGAATTCCCGGCAAACCCTCGAGACTATCGGAAAAATCTGCTTGTGGTCCATGTAGTCCTGGGCCAAAATAGTCTCATAGATATCCCATGAAGCTTTGAAGATCCGGGATGGTTGGTCATTTTTTTCGTGGTTCATTGTTCAATCATCAGGATCGGGAAA
Source organism: uncultured Singulisphaera sp. (assembly GCA_963923115.1). Classification (GTDB taxonomy): domain Bacteria; phylum Planctomycetota; class Planctomycetia; order Gemmatales; family Gemmataceae; genus SYLG01. The sequence goes on along the minus strand of CAWUOD010000279.1, from coordinate 1,648 downwards.
AGGAAGGTGGGAATATACCACGGGGATGGACAAGCGCGGTTTGTTCGCCCTTAGGATCAGGGGAGGTTTTTCTTCCAGGAAAGAAGGCTGGTTTTTAGGCGTTCGACCAAATCGGGATTTGCCGAGGCGAGATTTTTGGTTTCTTTCGGGTCATCAAATACCTGATAAAGCTCTGTGTCTGAACCATCCGGCATGCAGAGCAACTTCCATGGGCCATCAAGAATCGCCAGCCATGGACTTGAATCGGACCCGTATTTTTTCGGATAATCAAAGGATTTGGTGTTGCGGCCATATTCCCAAAGAAGAGGTGTGCTACGATTCGGATCCGGTTTGCCCAACAAGGCGCCTGACCGGTCCAACCCGTCCTGTCCCGAAGGAAAAATCGCGGAAGTGGACGCCCCCGCGATCGAGCAAAGGGAGGGTAACATATCCACGGCGGAAATCACGGTTTGGTTGTCCACACGACCGGCGGGGACCTTGCCCGGCCACCATGCGATAAAGGGGAGTCTGATTCCTCCTTCGTAAAGACAAAGTTTGGCGCCTCTTAGCCCGTTGGTTCGTTTTCCCCTGAATGTGGGAAGAGGGCCGTTGTCGCTGGCGAAGATGACAAGCGTTTTTTTGTCGAGCCCCGCTTTTTTCAATCCCTCAAGAAATCGTCCGATTTGATTGTCTGTTTGCTCCATGACTTTTTTAAGATTGGCCTCGCTGCCTGTGTTGTTGTCTGTTGGATCGTCCGAAGGGACCCATGGACTATGGGGATCGTCGAGCCAAACATTTACAAAACAGGGTTTTTCCTTGTTCCTTTCAAGAAAATCCCGCGTTTTGTCCAGATAGAAAGCTGTTCGATCCCACCGCTTGACCTTGTCCATTTTGGACCAGACCCAGTTTCCCGCGGTTAGATCGGGATGAGGTTCCGGGCTTTCCCATGTGGAGGCGTGCTCCTCATATCCATAAGCGGCGAATTTGGGTGGGTTGACGACATCGCGCCCGCCTCCCAAGTGCCATTTGCCATAGTGCGCGGTCGCATATCCGGTCGATTTCATAATTCGTGGGAGAGAAGGAGCAACCGGATCCAGATAGTCAGCCATCTCGCAGGCTTTGTTTCCCGCGCGGGTTTGGAGATAGCTATTGATCCTCCAACGGGCTGGAAAATTGCCGGTTATCAAGCCGCACCGCGAAGGGGAGCAAATGGGTGAGGCGCTGTAGTAGCGTTCAAATCGGATTCCCTCCTCCGCCATTTTGTCAAGGTTGGGGGTTTTGGCGATGGCGCCTCCGAATGCCCCAATCTCTCCACCGCCCAAATCATCCGCCAGAATGAAGACAATATTGGGGCGATCGGCACCCCTGAGGGAATTTGAAAAGGGGGAAGGGCCGGGAAACCCGGCCAGGAAAAACAGTATCAGGCAAAACCGCGGGGACATTTTCCCAATCCTCATCGGGCCGGTTATCAGTGGCGACCCAATGGATTAGCTTAGGTCCCGGGCAAGGTTCCGCCCAAACTCCAAGGAATGGAAAACCAATCGGTGTGCCGGACGACGATCAGGGTGGGGGCCCTATTCGGTTTTGACATGGGAATCCGACCGCTCCTTTCTCATTCCCATCAAAAGGTCCCAAAGCCCGGCATATCGCAAGGTCGGATCGACATATT
>CAWUOD010000278.1:0-5064 GCA_963923115.1 uncultured Singulisphaera sp. | reverse complement strand
TTGGTGCCCCACGAACCAATCGCGCATCATCCGGAAAGTCCAGTTTCCAATCGCCGTCAATTAACTCATAGCCAAAGTCAACTTTGTCAGACTTCAATACCTTTTGAAGCTTCCAATAGGATTCGATACCCTCAGGCCGAATAAGCAAAAGTAAAAATGGGGCGGGAGGAATCGAACCATTGCTTGTCACCTCCTCGTGAAGGAGGCGCGCGCGCCTGAAGACCTCCTCCCGAATGGGACCGCCTTCCTCGGGTCCAAAAGCCACCACGCCAGGGTGAAAAACCACACCCCCTCCCGTGCATTCAACAAAAATTGGTTTTTTCGATTCACCTCTTTTGCCAAAGTAAGGAACTATCGAGTATGACTCGGCTGGTTTCACCCCCCCGGCTTTAAGATCTGCCAGGAGTTTTTTAAGGGCGACAACACGACTATTAAGTTCGGCCAATTCCCGTTCTTTTTCTGTTAGCTTTTCAAGCGCCGCCTTGCTTTCCCTGGTTTCCATATCCAAATGCCGAACAAGTACCTGTTTTCGATCCTTTTTTGTTTCAACTCTGGACTTTGATTCCCTGATCCACTGGTCCAGGGCTTCCCATTTACGCTGAGTCTGAAGAAGGCGTTTTCGGATTTCCTCCTCGCGCAAATTAAGATTTTTTGACTGGGAAATTAGACCGTCAAGCCTTCCCTTGGCCCGCGCTTCATCCTCTGCTGCCGCAAGATCTTCTTTTTTCCAGGTTGCCCGCAACCTATTTATTTCCTCGCTGCGTTCCTTCAGTTTCGCCTCGGCAGCCAGACGATTTCGCTCATTTGCAGCTAGCTTTGCCCGACGATCAAAAACCATCAAAATGAGAATCAGCGCCCCCATTGCACAAAGTAGCACAGCGAGGAACGGAAAGGTTGAAACTTCAAGTTTATTTCTGGGACGCCTCATGCCACCTGCTGTCCCGCAATTCGGTTTAGCGAAGGTCCACGACCCGAATCGTGGGCGCCATGCCAATCGACACCCGAATGACCGACCCTTGCGGTCAACATGTGAATGGCACCTATTAGTGTGTGCATCGCCTGATCAAAGGTCCCAAGACCAGCCAGATTGGCCAGATTTTGTTGAAGTATTTGTTGAGTCTGAAGCAGGCTTTGGCTAGCCTGCCCCATAGCCTGAATGTCCTTGACTTGTTGCAAAACGCCTTGCGAATACTGATCGATTTGTTGGGCGACAGACCTGGCCCGCTCCGAGGCTGCCTCCTCAGCCAATTGCCACCGCTCAGCCTGGTTAGCCTGCAATTGGTGCTGTGTCGACAGTCCCAAGGATTGGATCTCTCGAATATTATTGATTATCCCTTGGGCTATCTGGTCCATTTGGATCGCCATCACCCGGGACCGCTCAATTGCTACCTCTTCGGCTAATTGCCAACGATCGGCCTGGGACTGCTCCAGGCGATTCAACCTTTCGTATGCCTGGTCCTGCCAGGAATTCATCCATTGCCCCATTGCCTGAACCGTTTGGTTGCGAATCTCCAGAATCATCTTTTCAAATTGGCCCCGCATCTCAGAAAGGCTTTCCTGGGAAACCCGTACCAAACCCAAACCTGCGGATTGAATCGCCTCACGAACCGGTTCAGCATCAAAACCACCAAGCGGAATGGATTCGCTTTTGGAATTACGGATAAACCTGTGAGCAAGATTTTTCTCGACAAAACGGTCTACAGATTCCATGTGACCAAGCTCAGCCTTCTCCACAAGGAAGCTGATAAACATGATTACCATTGTAAGCCCAAGGGCCAGGGCCGTTGTATCGAAGGCCAAAGCAAGTCCGTCAGTGACACTTGAAAGATTGTTTTCCAATTTTTCAGGTGTCACCCCGGCTATGGCGCCAGTGATACCAAGAACGGTTCCCAAAAAGCCCAAAATGGGAACCGCCCAGGTAATAAATCTGGAGAGACCGTAGGATCCATCCGAGGAAAATGCATCCAAATCTGCCAAGGATCTCAGCTGGTCATCGTATCCATCAGTGGATTTTCTCTGGACCAAGTAATCCAAGGCAGCAGCACACCGTTGTCCCAACCAAGTCTTCTTTTGGCGGTCTGGCTTTGCAACAAGATTCCCCAACAAAACGGCTGCCTGATCCACTTCAACAGGTACGCCGTTCCATTGCGGAAGAAGTTCAGATTTAAGACTTGCTCTTTCAATCCGAAGGGCCAGAAGTTTGGCTAAAAAACCTCCGACAGCCACACAAAACATCATAATTTCAACGGCTTCAACGGGATGGGAAAAGTAACGCCGAATTTCTGTTTCAGCCAAAGGTGTTCCCAAGACCACTGCCCAAGCCACAGCCGCCAAAGGAAAACCCAAAAGGAAAGGCAGCCAGGAGTTAACTCTTCGCTGGGGTAGGATCATTTCGTCCGCCATTGCCCTATCTCCGTTTCAATAAAAGCCGGGAGTTCGACATAACCGAGACGGTGTTTTAATGCCAGACAATTTTTGGCCAACCTTTCCCAAAACCCCAAAACCCCCACCAGCCGCAAAATCACCTTGCGATGAGCCCACTAAATGGAACACCATGGGCAATTGAGGAGGATTCAGTCCATGTCCATCATTCGAACCCAACCACTTTTCACCTTCGTTTGGGGTATATTTTTATCGCTTTTGATTCCTGTACAAATTTGGTGTCAGACCACACTCACCTTAACGCCTGAATTTACCCCCAAATCCATTGCGGTGGAAGCAGAGCACTTTCAGGCAAAAGGAAACTGGATACCTGTGTCGAATGGGCGAGGCAACCTCATGGTGGATGCTGTTGGATTCAACCACATATCCGGTGAAAAACTCCTTTGTCTACCTGCAGATTCCCAGGGGATAGCGGAAACTACCATAACCATTCCTGCTGCTGGAAATTACAGATTATGGGTTCGTTATGAGTACCCGGTTTTTTGCGACACAAGCTTTGCAATACAGATTCATCAGGACGGTCTGCCTCCTTCAAGATTTCAGGCAGGCACTACTAATTCCCCCCGTTTTGCGCTAGGTATGGATAAACCCAGAGCGCAAAACGATCCTCCATCCGGATCCGAGGGACTGGTGGAAGAGGTTTTTACTGTTGAAGGTCTCAAGCCAGGTAAAGCAACCCTTTCCCTCCATGGGAAAAAATTGGCAGGCAAAACGGGCAGAGTTGCGTCTCGAAATATTGACCTGATTTGGCTCACAAATGATACCGATGACGCTTGGCGCACCAAATATGGAAGATCAAACAACCTTTATCCCATTCTTGACGCTTTTCGTGACACAATGGGAGCCCGTTGGGAAGCCAGAATTAAGAATCAGGGAACAGAAAAAAACAGCTACAGTGCCACCCACACATACAACCGCCTTCCGTGGGGGGCAAATGAGTCCAACTTTGCCAAGGAAGTTGAGCCTGACCAGTGGAGCACTTGGTTCCCCCTACCCCTTCAGGACACCTGCCATTTTCATATGACGACTTTTCGTGGAGGAAAACCCGCAAAATTTAGTGTTGAAATTCGACCAAAAGAAAATGGAAGTCCGCTCGGATCATCGAATCAATCCCACCTATTCGAAACAAATCAAATGGCCCGTATTTTTATTCCCCCATACCCCGACTCTTCGCAAAAACCGTTTTCGGCGGAAATGAAGCTAAACGAAATTGTGAACATGCTGAATAATGCCCAGGTTGGTGGTAAAGAACCAACTCAACCGTTTTGTTATGGGGGATGGCTGCCTTTGGGCCAGGATGAAGATTACGGGCGACTCTATGCGAGACTTTACCAAACGCTTGGTTTTCGATCATGGCACCCATCTCTAAGTGGTCCAAAGGTCAAAGAAAACCTTGAATCTGTTGGAGTTCAAACTGGTAAGACACTCTCTATTTCGGGCTATCGCAATCCGCCAACCACCGCAAATGTTGAACGGGCAAAAAACCGGCTCAAAAACGCCAAACAGGAAAAAAATGTGCTTTGGTATGATTACGGCGACGAAATTGAATTCAGCGAGTGGATTGATTGGCTTCTTCAAGATGAATTGGAGAGACTCAACCGTGAGAACAAACGACCCAATGAAAAGGAGGTTCTGACAGAAATATGGAAAGCATGGCTGGATAAGCGCCGCAAAAACATTCCGCTAACCGAGTATTGGGTGGGAGATTGGGGTCCATTTAATCCTGTCCGCTTGCGGCCTGACACATCATCCAGAATATCGGAAATTAATCCGCGCCTATATATTGACTCACAAATTTTTTATGAAGAAATTGCAATGGCTTTTGCCTCCGAAGGCGCACGCAAAGTCAAAGCGGCTTTTGGACAGGAAACGCTTTGCGGGTGTAATTGGTCACTTCATCCCTTATATATTCCATCAGTTACCCGCACCATGAAGTGGTTCAAAAGCGGGGCGGCAGACTTTGGCCGACACTCGGAATATTTCTGGCAAGTTGGCCAGGCGGGGCCATTAGTCAACGGTTTTATTGCTGAACATTTCCGGGCCGGATTATCGAATCGAAACGGCGGAGTTCTACGCCAGTATGTAATGCCCCATGCACCCGGTAACACCGACAAAGACTTTCTCAGGACCGGATACACACAACTTGCCCATGGGGCAACAATGCTTGATTTTTACGGCATTGGTTTGAACGAAACCTTCACCGAAAACCATATTGATCACCGGCATCCTTCCCGATATCTGGCCATCAAGGAACTAACCCACGCCATTGGATTCGTTGAAGATCTCCTTACTGAGTCCAAACCAGTTAATTCAAAAGCGGCGATCATTGTGAGTGGCTCCACAGAAAGATGGGATTTGGCCTCGATTACCCGTGACAGACTGGTTGCCGACTGGTCGGGCGCGTCCGTTCGAAAAGTCAGAATGCATCACCATCTCGATCGCTTGGGAATTTGGACAGGACTCACCCTCCTGGGCTCATCACCTGACATTCTTGCAGAGGAAGAATGCACACCGGCAAAGCTAAATGAATATAAACTGGTAGTTTTGGTGGGTGACAGCCTTCCGACTGGTATGGCCGATCCTCTAAAAAACTGGGTCACTTCCGGGGGTACACTCTTAGCA
>CAWUOD010000277.1:0-5079 GCA_963923115.1 uncultured Singulisphaera sp. | reverse complement strand
ACTTCGGTCGGTTTGGGTTTGCTTTGATGATCGGAGAGGTGGATCGAATCGTCGGTCCAGATCAGCTTTTTCTGTTCGCTGTAGTGAACAGGTCCCTGGGGCACAAAAAGAACAATGTCATCATCACGGGCGGCGGTACGGCGGTTGTTGACAACCTCGACATTGCCGGAAATTTCTCCACCAAGGATTTTGCGTGATCCGATATCCGAGATCTGGGCCACCGGACGATCAAACCTGATGTAGGCGGCCGCGCCCCGAATGCTGTTGATTTCCGGGCCCCGGCCATCGCCTTTGTCCTTGTCAAGGATCGCCACGCTGATGGGTGTCAGGCAAACACGGCCGTCTGGCTCGATCTGGAAGTGGTCCCAGGCGAGCACCATATTGCGGCTGGAAAGCTCGATCTTGAATTGGCGGTTGGCTTCGGGACATTCCTGGCCGAAGGCTTGCTGGAGCTTGGCGACCACGCGTGAGGCTGGTCGGGGAGGCAAAGGGGGAAGGGTTTCCTTGTCCCGGGGAAGAAGGGCTGTGGGAAGCGGGGGCAATCCGTCGATTTGGCCCAGGACCATGGCATAGCCCGTGTACATCGTCGCCGCAATGACGAAGAATACGAAGAGCATCGCGATCCTGCGCGGAGTCCACACGGCGTTTTGCACCCTCCCAAATCCTGAAAGTCCATTTCGCGCAAAGCCTTGGCAGGCTTAAGCGGCGGGCCAGGTTCCCCTTGCCCTCATGATCAGTTCCACCACCTCGCGCACCGCCCCGGATCCGCCGGGTTGGCGGGTGATGATCCTGGCGGCGCGCCTTGCATCGACACAGGCATCGGCCACCGCCACACCCAGTCCGCTGCGCCCAAGCAAAGGCACATCGGCCAGGTCATCGCCTATGGCGCACACCGCTTCAAAAGGGGTGTGCGTTTCGGCGAGCAATGTTTCAAAGGCGGGGGTTTTGGGGTTGGCGCCTTGAATGAGCCTGGCAATGCCAAGCTCCTTGCACCGCGCCTCCACCACCGCGCCTCCACGACCCGTAAGGACCGCGACTTCCCCACCCGCGTCCTGCCAGGCCCTTAGGGCCAGGCCATCGCGGACATGAAACCACTTGGTTTCCGGCAGGCCTTCCGTCGCGGAGGCGACCCTGGGCATCAGATGTCCCGGCGTAAGGACGCCATCCACATCGAGCACCAGCAGCCTGATATTCCGGCAAATCCCGGCCAAAGGAGTCATGAAGGATCCAATTTGCCCAAATAGGTGTCCTAGGCCGCCTGTTTTCTGGCCGCTGCCCCCGCGATTCCGATCAGGTCGGTGATATCGAGGATGCCAAGCGGCCGGTTCCTTGAGTCGACCACCGGAAGTTCGCTGATTTTCCTGTCGGACATTTGCTGCATCGCCTCACCCACCCGCGACCCAAACCGGGCCACCATGGGATTGCGTGTCATGGCTTCGGAAATGGGCATGTCCAGCCACTCCTCGCCTTTGCGTGCGATAAGGCGGGCGAAATCACTATCGGTGAAAATGCCACTCAAAGCGCCTGTCTCATCCACGAGAATGACCGCGCCTGTGCGTCTTCCCCGACCGGTTCCCTGAGCCATGACCTCGCGAATGGTGTTCGTATCGGGAGCGATGCGCGCCTCGTGGCTGGGGCGCATAACCTGTTCCACCCGGGCGAGTTTTCGTCCCAGGGATCCCGCCGGATGAAAACGGGCAAAATCTTCATGGCCAAAGCCACGGGCCCGGCTCACTGAAAAGGCCACCGCATCCCCCAAGGCAAGCATGGTCGTTGTGCTTGCGCTTGGGGCCAAACCCAGTGGGCAGACCTCTTCGAGCGGCCCATAAACCAGCGCGATGTCGACGCGTTTGGCCAAAGTCGATTCGCGGTTTCCCGTGACGCCAATCAAGGCGCTGCAGAGCTCCGAAAGTGGGCCCAAAACCTTGGTGATCTCCTCGGTTTCGCCGCTGTGGGAAAAAAGCATCACAATATCATGGGGATGAACCAGTCCCAAATCCCCATGAAGGGCCTGCACCGGATCAAGAAAAGTGGAGCGGGTGCCGGTCGAGTTGAGTGTGCCTGTGATTTTTCGGGCGACATCGGCGTTTTTACCGACACCACATGTCAGTATTCGGCCTGTGCCCAGTTCGATCGTCCCAAGGATCAGTTCGACGGTATGCTCGAATCGCTCGTCCAAACGGTCGGCAACGACGCGCAAAGCCTCGGCCTCGGCAAGGAGTATTTCCCTGCCAAACCGAAGAATTTCAGGCCCCTCGCGGCCAGGTCGGTCACCCGACCCCTCATCAGGAGTCCACGGACCCAGTGATCGAGGCATCCTTGCCTCCTTGAGTTTTGCCCCCCGCCCGCTAGGACATGAGGGAGTTGATCCAATGCGGAAAGATACCCCACCGCCGGTCAAGAAAACAAGTCGGGCTTGTTTGGTTCATCAGATTCCCCAAATGCCCTTGCCTGTTGGAGGTCAGCCGTGATTGCCATACTTGCCCTTTTTGCCCCAATTTTGCAATTTTCCGCCCAGGCCCCCGTTCCTCCGGGGACCAAACTTCCCCCTTACACCTTTATTTTATCCCTCGGCGAACAGAGGGGTCGATCCCACTGTTATGTTTGTGAATCTGTCGAAAAACCGGTCGTGATCCTGTTTGCTCCCGCCCGGGATCCCAACAGGGACCCGAAAACGGATGAAGAGTGGACTTCCTCCGAAGTGACCCGGCTTGCCAAATTCATGGACAAGGAGCTGGGCAGGCGGACCGCGCTCGCCTCTTGGTTGACTTTTTGCCATCCCAAACAGGAGGAGCTGGACGGACCGATCGTTCGTTGGGCGGACAAAGCGGCCATTCGTCGGCTTCCTGTGGGAGTTTTTGAGGATTCCCAGGGCCCTCCCGCCTATCGTCTCGATGGCAAAGCAATAATATATGCTGTTATAGCAAAAGATGGCAAAGTTGAGAAGGTTCTTGCCCTAAATCCTGGGGAGGACGCCACCCGGCTTGAAGCCGAGCTTGCCAGGGAGCTGGACCGGATTGCTCCTGTTCCTCCCATGGAAAAGGCTCCAGCCAAAGACACGACCACAAAACCGGCAACCGGGTCGAATCCCGGGGCCAAGCCGGACTCTCCCAAAAAACCATCCTGATCTTCACAGGCATTTGGAACAATCCCCCCCAGGAAATCCCATCATGGCTGGTATTCCCATCCGCGTTGTCGATGTTCGGCATCAGACCGAGGATCATGCCTACCGGACGCCGATCAAGTTTGGCGGAGTGGCCCTTGATCGCGCGACCATCCTGAATGCCGAAGTGGTGATCGAAGGGGCCGATGGGAAACGGGCGACCGGATTCGGATCAATGCCCATGGGCAATGTCTGGAGTTTTCCCACCCGAAATCTCGGATATGACCAAACCCTGGGGGCCATGAGATCGATCGCCGACCGGGCCGCCCAACTCTATCGCGAATCCAAAATCGGGGCCCATCCGATCCGGATCACCATGGACCTGGAGCCCGAACTCTTCAAATGCTCCGATGCCATTGGCGCCGGGCAAAAATTGGGAGAGCCTGTGCCCCATCTTGCGGCTCTTGTGGCCGCTAGTCCCTTTGATGCCGCGCTCCATGATGCGTATGGCAAGCTTTTCGACAGACCTGTCTGGCGCTGTTATGGGCGCGAGTTCCTTGGCGGGGATCTTGGATCATTTTTGGGAGCGGAATACGAGGAAATTTGTCTGGAGGATCAGCTCAAGCCCCTTCCCGAACCCCGTCTCCCACTTTACCACCTTGTCGGCGCGCTTGATCCGCTCGACAAGTCCGAACTGGCGAAGCCCGTGGGGGACGGTCTTCCGGAAACCCTGGAGGAGTGGATACCCCGGGATGGCCTGAGCCACCTGAAAATCAAACTCAACGGCGATGATATCGATTGGGATGTCAAGCGGGTTCTGCGGATCGAGGAGGTCGCCCAAAAGGCCATGCCCATCAAAAAGGTAAGCCATTGGCGATATTCGCTCGACTTCAACGAACGGGTCTCCCACGAGAACAACCTGCTCGAATTCCTGGCCCGCCTGGAGGAACTTTCGCCCCAGGCTTATTCCCGGATCGCCTACATCGAACAACCCACCAAACGCGACCTGAAAGCGGATCGCGCCAACACGATGCACCGCGCCTCGGCCAGGATCCCCGTTGTGATTGATGAATCACTTCTGGACCTGGAGACATTGATGCTGGCCCGGGAAATGGGCTACACAGGCGCCGCCCTCAAGGCTTGCAAGGGACAAAGCCAATCGCTTTTGATGGCGGCCGCAGCCCGAAAACATGGAATGTTTCTTTGTGTGCAGGACCTGACTTGTGTTGGTGCCTCGCTGCTCCACTCCGCCTCCCTCGCGGCCTGGGTAAGGGGGATCAGCGCCATCGAGGCGAATGGTCGCCAATACCTCCCCGCGGCAAACAATCCCTGGGCCGAACAGTTTCCCGGGGTCTTCCGCATTCCCGATGGGCATATGGCAACCGCTTGTCTTGGAGGGGTTGGCTTGGCCGGGATCACGGGTTGGTCGAAATAGTGCACACCTTATTTGCGAATTCCGATTCTGATCAGAAATCCATAAGCCAACCAAGCTGTATGGGGATCTGAAAATTGGGGATGCCCGGAAAATGGGACAGTCTTTTATCCAATCGCCTGCGGAAATATTGGTTCCCCTTGGTGGGGCCCTTCTCTCCTTCCTGATGCTTTGGGGATGGATGCGCTCGCTTAAACAGCGTCGCCTGCTTGAGGATCTTCCGACATCGAAGGTCAAAGGCGTCTTTATTGGCCTTGTGGAGGTCAAGGGGACCGCCGAGGTGGAAACACCCCTCACCAGCCAACTCGCCAAACAGCCCTGTGTCGCTTATGACTGGGGTGTGGATGAACATTGGGAGCGGACGGTCGTCGAATCCTACACCGATTCCGATGGAAACACCCAAACCCGCACCAAAACCGAATCGGGATGGATTCGGGTGGATGGTGGAATCGCTCTCGAACCGTTTTACCTTCGCGATGATACTGGCATTCTTCTGGTCCTGTCTCTTATACACATCTGACGCTGCCGACGATACTCCTTGTGT
>CAWUOD010000276.1:0-5088 GCA_963923115.1 uncultured Singulisphaera sp. | reverse complement strand
TCCCGGAGGAATGCTGGGCGGTTCCACAGAGACGCAATTTGATCCTGATTGTTCCTTCGAAGTTCGGTACGGACGACATCGACGCCAATCCGATGAAAATGCCGAACGCACCTTTCAAGGCGAACTCTACAAACTTGCCGGACACTCCGCCCGGGAAGAGGAATAGGATCGTTTTTCCAGGTTGCTTACCGCGGGACCAATTCCCAATTGAGGTTGGCCAGCTACGAACAAAGAAAAAAACAGGCAACAAATAACAGGGCAGGCTTTGACCATGCACCATTGGCCGTGAGTCACTCGGTGCCTTAGTTTGATGCTCCCCAAGGTGCTTCCTCAAGCGCCTCTGACTTGCCTGGTTTCATTCAGACACTGGATTTTGTTGTGGGTTTTCGTGTTAGGGAAACAATCGTTTGAAGTTGGAAGACACATTTTGAAGCCGGGTCATTTTCGGGAAAAAATGCGCATTGTTTGCTTGCCACAGTTTGCTGTGGGGACCCGATTCGCATCCCAAGGGTAATGATCAAAGCATAATCCTCTGGTTACCCGTGGGATTATGCTTTGTCACTTTGCGATTGATTACCGGATTCAAACGCTTTCGATCCGAAACCGATAGGGGTCGACGGATATCAACCAACCATTGCAAATTCACGGCAAAATTCCCACGCATGGGATGCGATCTCGGCGGAGTGCGTTATCCCGGCAAGATGGCCTCCACCACTGATAGACAACATTCGGCAATCCGATAGGTTTCTGGCCAGATGTTCGGAAGAAGCCTTTGTTACGATAATGTCCCGATTGCCCGTCAAAACCAGAGTTGGCACGCACATACCCTGAACTTCCACGGCAAGAGCCAGACGGGCCACGCTGCGAAAGCGCTGGGCCATGACCGCCTGATCGGTGGTCCAGGACTGGCGCATGGCAAAATCAATAAGACGCTCAGGCACATTGGCTCCACCCAACAGCATGGTGAAAACCTGGCGAATAAAGGGATTCGCCTCCATGAGCGGAAAACGGGTCAGGATCTGTCCCGTCAGGTAACGGAGAATTCCTGGTTGGAATCGGTCACCCACACCTTGGACAACCAGGGACTGGATCAGGCCTGGGTGCTTTTTGGCCATCAGGAGGGAAAGAATGCCTCCATAGGAAGTCCCCAAAAGATAAGGTCGTTCCCAGCCCCCAACCTGGATAAATTCAGCCAAATCCTCGGCCAAGGTATGAAGGTCGGTTGAGTTTCGGCGTGTGAAGACAAGATCTTCACCACGAAATTCGAAAGTGATCACCCGAAAATACTGAGCGAGCTGCGATAGAAGGGGCAGATGCAATTGGCTCCCGCCAGCCAATCCGGGAACAAAGATCAATGGTGGGCCTTCACCCATTTCCATCGAGCGAACAGAATAAGAATCGAGGCGATGGGTCCGATAGGTAACTGGCTCATTGGTCGTGGGCTGCCAGTTTCGGCGCAACCAATCCTTGGAGGGGCGCATGGTGTGGGTGTCTTCCGTGATGAGGTGCCGCATAGGTCTTCCTATTCAAACAATGCGAATCGTGTGCCCAACCCATTAACGGTTAGCAAAAAAGGAAAAGCAAGAAAAAAGGCTGAGGGCATCACCACACCAAAATATCCTAAACACTTATTTTTTAAAGATTTACAAATTTTAACATCCCAAAGCACCCAAATTACCAAATCAAAACGAGCGACAACAATTCACGAAATCGGAATATTTTCGCCAAAAAAAACAACACCGACCTCCCATATAGCACCACTTTTCGTTAATATTCGTGAACAAGGACAGGCGTCAATTTTCACCAAATCCGCCGAAATCCAAAGAAAAACGCCCCAATGAACAATCCTCAAGGTTCACCCCCGATCTCCCTGCTTACCCGGCTTGGACTTTTTTTTGCAGCTATTTCCGTGGTCTTTCTGGCCATGGCTATATTTTGGCGTGCGGCCACTTTTCCCCAAATTGGAGTCCAGTCAACCTTCGCCTTGACTGTGCTGCGAACAGAACCAAAGTTTTTTCTTTCCCCAAAAGAAACATGGCCGGAGGTGGGAGACAAACTTCTATCCTGGAACAACCAACCGATTACATCCTGGCCTGCATGGCTGGACCGATTGGAATCACCGTCACTAATGGAGAGTGCGGAACCCCTTCGGCTAAAATTTAGGCGCGCTCAAACAGGAGAAATCCTGGAAGTGCTTTTGCGTCCCTCGCCGGCATCCTTTATCACTCTTGTTCCCTCCACCCTTTGGCTTTTGCTTAAACTTGCTCTGTTTGCATTGGGCCTGGTTCTGTATTGGCGACAGTCGGAAAGCCGGTTCTCCCATGTTTTCTTCTGGATGACACTGGTCTCTGTGGGCGCCTACATGGGAGGGTATCACTGGACCCAGATCGCCAATTCCCCAATCCTGCTCTCCTGGTTTGTGATTAGCGCGTCGTTATTGATGCCAGTAAGCCTTCACTTTTTCCTTAGGTTTCCGCGTCCCCACCCACTGATGGAAAACCACCCATGGCTGATCAAAGCCGCGATGTACGGACCAGCCGCATGCTTTCTTGGGATCTTTTTTTTCCATTGGTTTGTGATTCGATGGCTGGAAGGGATGGGTGTGGACAAACCGGAACTTGCGGAGGCGTTTCAAAAAGGCCTTGCCACCATGCTTTGGTGGATCTACGCCTACATCGCTATTTCCTCGATCCTCTATGTATCCGGGTGGCTGGTGCTCGCGGACTCGCTCAGGCGATCCCCGGACCCAACCGAAAAAAGCCAAATCCGCTGGATACTCGCCGGCTTGAGCGCGGCTCTAATCCCCATCGGCTACACACTTTGGCTCTCCTTTTCCCCTCGGGCAAGGCTTGGCAGCGGCGAAAACACATGGCCTATGTTGGCGGCCAGCTCGATCGTCACCGTTGCCTTCGCGATAAGTCTTACCCGTTACCGTTTGCAAATGCTTGAGCGGTATGTGGGCGGGGGCATGAACATCCTGCTGGTTTCCGGATTTGCCGGATTTTTTTACTATGCATTAATATTCTGTGGCATGGTTTTTGTCGGCCTTCAGGTCGCAGAAGTCCCATCCGCGGGACAAATTCTTGCCGTCGCGACAACCGCGTTGGTGCTTGTCATCCTTCTCGACCTGACACGGGGACGAATTCTTGCCGTTGTGATCAGCAGGTTTCGCCAACAGCGCCGCCAACTTGACGAAACGCTGCACGAAATGCACCAGGTGGTCGACAGACTTGTCGATCCAAACACACTGGCCCGCGCCCTCCTTCGCCACGCCACCCAGGTCGTGGAGGTCAAACGAGGCGCGATCTACCTTATAGATCCCCAGGGAATGACTTTGGTGGTCCATCAGGGAGGCGAGTCGCCGCCCGCGCAGGTATCGGATGAAGCCGCTCTTTGGGACCGCCTGGCCCGGGTGCCTTTCATTAGTCTTGAATCAACAGGCAGCGCCTCCGCGATCCCCCAACTCGCACTGTGGAAACGACACCTCGCAAGCATGGGTATGGGCGCGGCAGTGGGCCTGCGTCATGAGGGGAAACTTCGGGGCATTCTTTATTTGGGAACGCGGCCTGATCACGGGTTCCCGGAGGATTTGCGCCATCTCGTATTGGCTTTGGCACAAATCACGGCACTCGCGATGGTCAACGGCGAGGAGCATCGCCACATTGAATCCCTCGGTCGGGAATTACAAACCAAAGTTGATCAAATTGCCCGTCAGCAACAACATATTCACTCCCTCCAGGCCCAGCTCACCCGGGCCCGACCCGAGCCTCCCGAACCTTCGCTGGAAGTTCCCGCACCCCCTCCGGAACTCGCGCCGACGGTTGGGCGCTCCCGCCTCATTGGAACCTCTCCCGCGTGTCTTGACCTTTTGGAAATGGCGCGCAAAGTAGCCCCGAGCTCCTCGGCGGTTTTGCTTCGAGGCGAATCGGGGACGGGGAAGGAGGTTCTTGCCGAATGGATACACGAAAGGAGTCCAAGGGGGAACAAACCTCTGGTCAAGGTCCATTGCGCGGCATTGGCGGCCGGACTCCTGGAAAGCGAATTGTTTGGTCATGTTCGCGGCGCTTTCACCAACGCCCACAAGGACAAGCCTGGGCGGTTTGAAATGGCGGATGGGGGAACACTTTTTCTTGATGAAATTGGGGATATCTCCCCGGAGGTGCAAACAAAACTTCTCCGCGTCCTTCAGGAAAGGACATTTGAACGGGTGGGTTCCAACGACTCGCTGACGGTGGATGTGCGAATTATCGCCGCGACACACCGAAATCTGGAGGAGTTGATGGAAAAAGGAGCATTTCGACGCGATCTTTTTTATCGCCTTAATGTTTTCCCGATCTACTTGCCTCCCCTTCGGGAAAGACAGATCGACATCCCTGAACTCGCGACCGATCTCCTTCACCGGGCGGCCTCCAAATCGGGGATCCCGGTTCCGCCCGTGGACGACGAAGCCCTCGCGATGCTAAAAGGTTATAATTGGCCTGGAAATATCCGTGAATTACAAAATCACCTTGAACGGGCCATGATGCTTGCCGAGGGGGGAATCATCCTCCCGCGCCACCTGGGTTTCCAAATGGGGCCAAATACCGGTTTGCCCGAAGATCCTTATCTGGCGCTTTTTACTCCTGATTTTCAATCAAATGAGCCACTCAATCATCAAAACAGGGAAATTGCGAGAAAGCCGGGGCTTTCAACACAAAAACGACGGGAATGGCTTGAACGCGAGAAAGAAAGGATTTCCCGGGCAATCGCAGTCGCCGCGGGAAACAAATCCGTCGCCGCGAGGAACCTGGGTATCCCCCGGAGCACACTTGTCAGCAGAATGCGAAAACTCGGCCTCGAATAACAGTCGATAATCTAGTATTTCTATTAAAATTATATCCCGAATGCAAATACCTCGGTTTTCGCGAAACCAGGTGGGCGACTGCTCCCGGTAATGAGTCCTGGCATCGGTTTGATGGACAAAGGCAATGGCTTCCCCAAAAAGGGGTGAGGTCGACCTTTTGCCAAAACATGTTTCCAACGGCTGTTTCCTTCGGGTGTGTGAGTCACTGCCCTTCCAACCAGGCCGGGGTTACTTTTTACCCGGAT
>CAWUOD010000275.1:0-5088 GCA_963923115.1 uncultured Singulisphaera sp. | reverse complement strand
GGTAACCGCAAAGTGGTGCATCATACGCTAATTTATAACGGGGATTCGGCCCTGCTGGCCAAAGCAAGCGCGGACCCCATCCTCCAGCAAGCGGAGCTGCTGCCGGGTGACAGGGGGCCTGGCTTCGGCCAGTCGGATATGCTGGGCAAATACCTTGTTCCGAAAAAAGGATCCGGCATACCGCGGGCGGAATTGATCTGTGGCTACACTCCCGGAGCCGGAGCCGCCAGGACCCCCCCCGGCTACGCGATCACCATTCCCAAACATTCCGATCTGATTGTGCAGTTCCATTACCACCGCACGGGCAAGGAAGAGGTGGACGACTCCTCCGTCGCCCTTTTTTTTGCGGAGAAGGATGAGCATCCCGACAAATCCTGCCAGGTGGTTGCCATCAATGACGAGAATTTCCTGGTCATGCCTCCCAACCAGAAGAAGAGGACCCGGGTCGACTGGCCGGTGGAAGATGACTGCGAGGTGGTGGGGATACAGCCCCACGGCCATTCCCTGACCCTGTCCCAAACCTTCACGATTATCCGGCCTGATGGATCCATGCAAAAGTTGCTTGATGTGCCTGCTTTTGATTTCAACTGGCAGAAATCGTACACCTTCGAAAAGCCAATTCGACTATCAAAGGGGAGCTTTATCCGGGTATCCTCTCACATGGACAACACCTCGGAAAACCCCCGTAATCCCAACAAGCCTCCCCGGCCGGTTTACCTGGGTGAGGGAACGACGGATGAGATGGTTTTCCCGGCGGTTTTCCTGATCGTGCCGAAAAACACAACATGGCCACTAACCCGAGGCGCCCAAACCATTTGGTTGGGGAATGCGCTGATTCAAACCCTCAGGGAGGGGTTCGGCCTTGAAAAAGCTGGTGGTTCCAACTCACCGGCAAAGAAAACCGATGGGGACAAAAAGCCATGAAAGAAGTTGCCAATCAACAGGAAAGGAACACAGTCCATATCGCATCGCCGTGGGCAGCCGGGAAAATCCAGGCCGGGCGGACCAGCCGATTTGACCTTGGCAACCTATTCAAAGAAAAAAAAGAGGTATTTCTTGGCAGAAGTCCTTCCAACGATATCTGGCTTGAACACCCGGCGGTTTCGAGGATACATGCATCCCTGCGACAGGGGCCTGACGGCCTGTTGATCGTGCGCGACCTGGATAGCACTCACGGCATAACCATGGATGGAAGGCCGGTGATTGGCGAGGCGGCATGGAAGCCGGGAGCGATCCTTCATTTGGGTCCCCAGCCCCTTTGGCTCGAAGAGGGGCCCGGCCTGACAGTCTCCACCAGTCGCGGTGGTTTGGGCCTTGAAGCCCACGGGTTGACCGTCCGTGTACAGGGGCGTGAAAAACCGATTCTGGATGGCGTGTCCTTCACTTTCAAACCCGGCCAGTTTGTCTGTGTTTTGGGACCAAGTGGCGCTGGCAAATCAACTCTTGTCCAATGTTTGCTGGGCTTGCACCCGAAATGTTTCGGCAGCCTCCTTTTTGATGGCAATCCGATTCTTTCCAACCCAACCATCTTCAAAGGAATGGTGGGATACGCCCCGCAGCGGATGTCCCTTCACGAGACATTGTCGACCCGTCAGGTTGTTTGGTATGCGGCGAAGCTGCGATTGCCGACCGATACCAGCCCCCAGGAAATTGAAAATCATGTGGACAACGCCCTTGATGCCATGGGCATACGGCACCTGGCAAATCAAAGGGTCGCAAACCTGTCTGGCGGCGAAAGAAAACGGGTCGAGCTGGCTTCGGAACTGGTGGTGGATCCGTCGATCTTGCTGGTCGATGAAGCGACAAGCAGCCTCGACCCGGCATCCGAGGCGCGGGTCATGGAAGTCCTGGCGAGGACCGCAAGACAAGGCAGGCTGGTTCTTTGTGTGACCCATCACCTCGACAATATTTCAAAAGCCGACACCCTATTGGTCCTGGGGCAAGGCAAATGCGTGTACCTGGGCCCCCCGGGTGGTGCCTGTGCTCATTTTGGCGTGGAAAATCTGGCCGATGCGTTTGTTCGATTGGAGGATGAGGGACCCGAAAAATGGGCCAGGTCCGAGGATGTTGGTGAAAGTCATTCGCAGGATCGAAAGTTGTCCCGGGAAAAGGTGGAGGGAAATAAGCCATCAAGACCAAATCGCAGTTCCCTGGCAGGGCTGCGGGAGGCTTTCCGGCAAGCCAGAGTTCTGACCCTCAGGGAATTCGCCTCCACCTGGACGGACAAACGCTACCTGTTTTTGGCAATGCTTATGCCTGTCCTTTTCGCCTTGATCGTTTTTGGGGGATACTTTTTTTCGAATCTTTCCAATGAAGTCCTGATGACCCGATTGCTCAACGAGGATGAAAAAAAATCATTCAAGGTATTCTGGCCCATTATCCATAGCGCGGCCAGGGATAATTTTGGCGAGGAGGAATTTCTCACCCTGAAGGCACAGTTGGCCTTTTTTCTGGAAAATAGACCGGAAATGCGCAAGCAGCTTGCCGACAAAAACCTGGACCGAATCATGCAAGGCGCCATCGATGGCACACTCGATATCTTTCCGGAAAAATTCATCAAAAACCATTTGACAACTCTGAAATACCTATCCAGCCAGATGATGGGGCTCACTTTTATGGGAATGCTCCTTGGCCTTACCCTGATGGTGCGTGACGGGGATATTTTTCCAAGGGAAAAAGCGGCGGGAATTTTTCCGCTGTCCTACCTTTCGTCCAAGGTGTTCGTCCTGGTTTTGGCCACAGGATTCCAGACGATCCTTTTTGACAGCATCCTGGAGGGAGGTTTCCTTTTCCGACAAACACTAAATGGATTGGAGCCCATTCCGGCGGAATATCGTGTTGGATTTGCCCTCATGGTATTGATCCATTGGGTTGCCACATTTGCCTGTGCCTTGCTGGGAGTATTGATTGGCACCCTGATTAGAAAAGCGGACCGGGGTATTATCCTCATGGGGGCGATGATGGTTGCCCAACTGATCCTGGGAAGCGCATTAGGCCTGGCCGCCGACCCGGTCCCGAGAGTAACCGCTTTCCTGATCTCCCCGACTTATTGGGGACTGCGGGCCACACAAATCAGCCCCATGGAAAACGGCTATGTGACTTTGCCTCCTTACCTTCAGGTTTTTGGCGACAGTTTCATCCAGTCGGTCCCTTTGGCTTTGGCGGGCCTTTTGGGTCAAATTCTCCTTTACCTGCTAATTAGCTGGTGGTTGTTGCGCTCGAAACCCACCGTCACACAATAAGGATATCAAGGATATCCCGGAGCAGGTCACAAAGTAATGAGTTCCATCGGATCGCAAAACACTGAAGCCGGGGAAAACATTTCCCTCCCGGCACCCAACAGCACCCGCAGACATGATCTGGATGCGCTTCGGGCGATCGCGATGCTATTGGGGATTTGTCTCCATGCGATAGCGGCCTATGCCGGAATCCTTTGGGTGGTGATGGACAGCCAACAGGATGGGATATTTCTAAAGACCCTGGTTTTTATCCACGGTTTCCGGATGCAGCTTTTCTTTTTGGTGAGTGGTTTTTTCACAGCCCTTTTGACGAGTCGCTATGGTTCATTTGGCATGTTGGCCAACCGGGCTGCCCGTATCCTTTTGCCGTTTGTGGTTTGTGTTCTTGCGCTAATACCAATAATAAAGGTCGTGAATGTACTTGCGCTGTCCGACACCGCCAGCCACCCCCAGTTGCCGCTTTTCCGGGCGATCGGGCAGGGGAATGCCAAGGTGGTTCAGGATTTGCTTGATAAGGGACAGCCTTCAATTCTTGAGGAACCCTGGAAGCGATTGAATTTGACCCCGTTGACATGGGCGGTGATTTGTGAATCGGAACCGATAGTAAGGCTTTTGCTTGATCGTGGCGCCAACCCGATGGCCACCAGCTTTGGGGGGGAAAATCCGCTAACCATCGCATGCATGCTGGGCAGGGATGACCTTTTGAAGCTCCTGGTGGAAAAAGGCGGTGATCCACTCAAAGCCACCGGGACGGAAAAACTACCCTGGAAAGCGGCTCACCAAAACCCGGATGAATCAGGCACCATGATTTGGTTGGCAAGAGGAAAATGGCCGAAAGATATGACCGCCCTCAATCAGGGCCGCCAGGCGGTGATCGAATATCTCGATCAGTGTTACAGGTCCAGCGGATCCATCCCCCCCCCGCCGCGGATTTCCGGATCTCCCAAGGCCCCTCCGGAAATGGATAAATTGCCGAACTTTATGCAAGGGTATTTCTCCTGGCTCGCATCCGACAATATGGAGATAAAAATAGGTGGTTTAAAAATTAACCTGCTTCAGGATAGTTCAATTGACCATCTTTGGTTTTTGTGGTTTTTGTGGTGGTTTTGCCTGATCCATGCCGGCTTGAGCGGGATCATCCCAATCTTTGGATTGAGGATGGGCAATTCCATTGGTCTTTATCCGGGCTTGTTGGCGGCTGTGGGACTTACCCTTTGTCTTCAAACCTTCATGAGCCTGGATTACCACCCAAGCGTCATGAAATATGTCATTGGTCCCGATACTTCCAGCGGGTTTATCCCCAAACCGCATGTCATAATGTATTATGCGGTGTTCTTCTTTTTCGGTAGCTGGTACTTCCGGATAGGCGATCACGAATGCAGGCTTGGCCAATATTGGCGGGTTGCGCTGCCTGTGGCAGTCCTTGTGGTTTTTCCGTTATTATTTGTGGTGCAGGGTGACCGTCTGCAAAACTCTATTTTGCAGACCTTGTTCACATGGCTGATGGTGGTGGGTACCATTGGATTGGCCCACCGGATTTTCCGGACCGAGAGCAAATGGTTTCGCTATCTGGCGGATTCGTCCTACTGGCTGTACCTGATGCATGTGCCTTTGGTGATTGGTTGCCACTGGTTTCTTTATTATTGGCCGATTCCGGCCCTGATCAAAATAACGCTGGTATTAATGATTACATTATCCATCTTGTTGGTCAGCTATGAGCTGTTCGTCCGTCACACGATCGTGGGCCGTATTCTCAATGGGAAAAACCCCAAGCGGGTCTGAAATCATGGCCCCCCGGTTTTGTTCATCCCCCAATTTTTGCGCTTGGAAGGGGCAAATCCTCGATTCG
>CAWUOD010000274.1:0-5117 GCA_963923115.1 uncultured Singulisphaera sp. | reverse complement strand
TTTGCATGACATTGATCAATTCTTCGGGTGCATTTACTTTTTTGCCTTTGATTGCAAGAACAATATCGCCAACCTTTAAACCGGATTTTTCAGCCGAGCCCCCTGGTTCCATACCGTCAATTCGGACACCTTCATCCTCGCCTGATTCGCCGGCGGTCACACCAAGAAAGCCGGTTGCCGAAGATTTTGGAAGGCGTGGGAGTTGCTTTTCATCAAAAAATCTGGGGGCGACGCTTACGACGCCAACGGATAGTGGATTGTCACCCAACCCGGTGGAAACGACCCATTTTCCCGCGGTGGACAAATCCGTTGGCATGGAAGGAAACGATACGGCTGTGATGCCATCTGATGGAATTTTTAGCATCATCAGGTCATGCTGTTCTTCGATTCCAATGAGTTCGGCTTTAAATTCCCGGCCATCTTTCAGCCGAATTCTCGGAAGATATTTTACCTCGCTTGCTTTGGTTACAACGAGGCCAGATGGATCCACAACCGTACCAAGTGCAACCTCTTTGCCCAGACACAATATTTTGACCGTGGCAGGCGCGATTTGTTTGATTGCAGGTTTAAAAATTTCCAGGTAAGCAGTCTGGTCTTTGCCCGGGACCTTGATTTCCGATTTCGCAGGTGTTTGAGCCAATGCCTTTGGGCTCTGGACTTGCCCAAGGACAATAACCCCTAGAACCAATCCGTAGGATTTTGACCGCCTAATGAATGAAAACATTTGGCTGCTCTCCCCAATCCTTGTTCCGATGAATTTCCCAAAACGGCTCTCCGGAAAGTTATTCCGGCCGCCGAGCTAGCTGAACCCTGATTTCAAGTTCTTCGCCTTTGCGCAGTACTGTCAAAACAATTTCCTGACCAATTTTGCGTCGACGAAGTTGATTCGTCAATTCATCCGGGGTTTTTAGGTCTGTTTCCGCAATTTTCAGCAAAACATCCCCCACAATAATCCCAGCTTTTTCCGCAGGCGATCCTTTGACAACCTCGCTTATCCTTAGACCCATTTTTTCCTGATCGGGTACGATACCGAGCCAGGGTAGATTCCTATCCCGTTGTCCAAATAGGGATCCTAGTGGGTTGCCCCCCCAAATTTCGGCGGATACCAGGCGGTCCCATGTGTCACGAAAGGTATCAACGGGAACATGGTAGTTCAGATTCAGGAGCGGTCCAATTCGGCTATGAATCCCTATTACCCTGCCCTCCAAATCAAAAAGCGGTCCACCAGAATCACCACCAACCAATGTACAATCCGTGCGAATTACCGAGGCGTTTCGCTCCAAAATCCGGCCGACCCGAACCACGGGAGCCCTTCCTGGCTGAAATCCGCCCGGATGCCCAACACTTACAACCCATTGTCCCTTCTTGAGGAGCTTGGACTCCCCGACATCCACATGGGGGAAATCCCCTTTTTCTTCAATTTTGATTAATCCGCTGTCTATATCCTTGTTCCAGCCAAGGGTCTTCGCCCTTAATCTTTTACCATCGGGCATAATAATCGATGCTTGCCGATTTGGATCACCGGAAACATGGCCTGCGGTTAGGACATAGCCATCCGCCGAAATGATGACTCCTGATCCGGCACTTGATCCAATCTGAATACCGACAACGGCCTTGTCCACCTTTTTCAGACAATCCTGAACCCGCTTCTGGAGAAATTCCAGGTCCTTTATGTTGGATGGAAACTCTATGTCTTTACCTGTTGGCTCAGGAAGGTTTTTTTTCTGGAGATTGACAGGTTTCGGAACCGGAGGCTTTTCCTTTTCCTGCGAGAAAACAACTACCGGAGAAAATAATAAGCCAAATAATATAAAAGTATAACTTTTGGTAGCAATCATTCGGAAGACCCCTGGCAGGTGTGCCTTCATTGTAACTGATTCATAGACCTATTTTTGCCTATTTCCCACTTTGCGCCAAAATAAGAGCTTCGGGCAAATGTATGGTTCCCTCATAAAGGGATCGACCCAAAATTGCGCCAGAAACCCCCTTTTGAGACAAATCCCGAATTTCTTCCTTATCCCGAATCCCTCCGGAGGCGATTACCGGATGGGCCAATTTCGCGGCCAAATCTGCCGTGGCGGAAATATTGCAGCCTGATAAGGTTCCATCGCGGGAAATATCTGTGAATATCACAGCGGCTAATGGGAGTTTGGAAACATCCCCAATCAGATCCTCCATGGACCTTCCACCTTCCTCCAACCAACCATTGGCCGCGGGACGACCATTTTTTACATCCAGTCCCAGGGCAACTTTTCCAGGAAATGCATTGCACCAACGGGCAAACCGATTTGGGTCTTCAATTGCCCGGGTGCCCACAATCGCCCTGGTGATTCCCGCTTCAAAAACGGCTTCCAAATCGGTTTCCGATCGAATTCCCCCACCCAATTGGCAGGGAACCCCAACGGTTTTGCATATTTGCCTAACCACTTCCAGATTGATTGGTTTTCCTGCCTTTGCTCCATCCAAATCCACAAGGTGGAGCCATTGTGCCCCCTCATCCACCCAGCGTTTGGCCACCAGGCTTGGATTTTGACCAAAAATCGTTTCCCTGTTGTAATCGCCTTGAATCAGTCGAACGCAACAACCACCCCGAATATCGATTGCAGGATACAAAATCATTCTTTAATCCCCTGGGAAGTAGATATTTTTAGCTCCGCAATCTCTTCCACAAAAAACCTTAAAAGCTCGGCTCCAAGCTTTTGACTCTTTTCGGGGTGAAACTGTGTGGCGAGAACTTTTCCTTTTCGGACACTGGAGACAAAAGGAATTCCATGGTGGGTAATGGTTCCAATGATATCGTTATCGGACGGTTGAACATGAAAGGCATGAACGAAATAAAAATAGGAACCGTCTGAAACATTTCCAAAGGTTTTTTTAGCCTCAGGATACCTAATCCGATTCCATCCCATGTGGGGAATTTTGATTCCCTGGATCGGGGAAAATCGCACTACTTCCCCACCAAACCACCCGAGACCGTTTTGCTTGCCATCCTCATGGCCTGTTTCAAAAAGAAGTTGCATTCCCAAACAAATACCCAAAAGGGGTTTACCCTGGGATAGGTGTTCAAGAACAACTTCCTGAATTCCTTTGGATTGCATGTTGGCCATACCGTCACCAAAGGCCCCAACTCCGGGCAAAATAAGGGCTTTGGCGGAGCTGATCCTTTTTGGGTCCCCGGAGATTAACGCTTGCTGGCCAATGCTCTCCACCGCTTTTTGAACACTTCGGAGGTTGCCCATTCCATAGTCAACAATTACCAAATCCAAACTCATGGTCCCTCACTTGCCGGTGGATCTCCGGGTGTACCCCCCAGGATTCGAAAAATGATTCCTGAAGCACCCAATATTAAAATAGACGATATTCCAAGGATCCCCATGAGAACCGGTTCAAATAATAAGCTCCGGACCAGAGGGCCAATCCAGGGCCATGAGTAAAAGCTTAAAACACAACCCAAAGCCAGGGAAGGGCCAAAGGGTAAGGTTTGGGTACCTCTAAAAAGTATTTGGGCAAGTCCCACAAGTATTCCAGGTACCACGGACAGGAAAAAACCAACAAGGACAACCTGCCACCCCAGAAATGCTCCAGCCATCATCATCAAATCCGAATCCCCAACACCCATTCCCTCCATTCCCCTCCCAAAAGAATAAACCCAGCGGACAATCCTGCAAATTAAGGCACCAACAACCATACCCATAATGCCATCCACCAAGCCAAGTTGCCACGATCCAGGAGTAAAATTGCCGGGAAGGGGAAGCCAGAAAGGCCAAGGCATTATTCCTGTGGGAATGTGTGATCTTCGAATCAAATCTTCCCAAGTGGCGATTCTGGGAACATTTTGGGCCCCAATGGGAAATGGCCAGGCTGTAAGGGGCCCAAACGCCAAACCGACCAGAGTTCCAGTAACGGTTATGGGAAGTGGAATTTCAAGAAACTCAATATCGCAAAGCGATGCTGCCAACAAATGGGCTGCCAACAGGATCAAAACCAAAAAGACCACCCAACCCTGCCAAGGGACCAATCCAAATTGCATTTCGAAGGGATACAGTTTGTACCAGCCTACTCCCCTCAAATCGCACAAAAACTCAAGGGCAAAAATTGTTGAAAAAATAAGCCCTGTGGAAATTTCCACCCACATATACCTGCTCGAATAGGAGCTTTTGCATTTGGCGCATTTCCCCCTTAGCCACAGGTATCCAAAAATGGGAAGGTTGTGGAACCATTTGATCGGTTGAAAACAGCTCAAACAATGCGAAGAAGGCCAAAATAGGCTTCTTTCCGTGGGTATTCGCGCAACCACAACATTGAGAAAGCTTCCCACGGAAGCCCCCAAAATGAACACCGGAAACATCCAAATCCAAAGCCAGGGAATTTCCATCAGGATCCCCTTTGGATTGTTTGGAAATTATCGAATTCCTGTTGAAGCCTTGTCCACCATTCTTCAGGAGAGCCGGTGGAAGTTGAAAACCGCAAATGCGATGTGTTTTTATATAATTCCTGTCGGGTTGAATAAACCTGCTTAAGCTCTTGCCTTACATTTTCAAATGAGCGGTTTTCGGTTTTGAACTTATTGGTTTCAATTGTTGAAATTTTAATATTTGATTGATCGAGAGGGGGCCTGCCTGTGGCGGACCAGGGATCCTTGCTTACCCTTTCAGCAAGAGTCTCCGGAGGGGCATCCAGCCAAATAACAAAACTTCTTTCCCGCAAAAGGGAACGGTTTGTTTCGCCAAGCACCACCCCTCCCCCACAAGCCATAATCCATCGCTCGCCCTGAACCAGATCCGCGAGGCATTTCGCCTCCTTTTCACGAAAACCCGATTCACCGAATTGCGAAAACATTTCCAGAATTGTCATTCCCATCCGGCTTTCCAAAACCTTGTCACAATCGATTAATTGTAATGCCAATTTTTCGGCAATTAGCCGTCCCAAAGTGGTCTTTCCGGAACCTCGCATTCCGACAAGTGCAATTCGATCGGGGAAATTTTTCACCTGGATGCTCCATTGGTGGCCACTCGTGAAAGGGCCTGGCGGGCAATTTGGCGCATTAATTCCGAAGGGGCTGGTTTCCCGGCTGTCTCTTATACACATCTCCGAGCCCACGAGACCAGAGAGGATCT
>CAWUOD010000273.1:0-5170 GCA_963923115.1 uncultured Singulisphaera sp. | reverse complement strand
CGCTTTCCTCCAAAATCCTCCATGACGACCGAAAGCCATTGGCCCGATGGTTAGTCTCCCAATCCAAATACGCGGAACAGGAGGCGGCTCTGATTCTTTCACAGCCCTGGGGAAAGCTCCGTTTGTCCAATCGGATTCGCAAATGGATTGTGTTCTCACCGATACTGGCGCCCCTTGTTTATCTGTTCCTTCGGGGTGGAATTTTCGATGGGAGGCCCGGTTTGGTCTATGCTCTCCAAAGGTTGATGGCCGAGGCCATTATTTCCATAAAATTGCTCGAACGAACGCTCTCTCAAGAAGGTCAATCAAAACCCTAATTGGAAATGAACTGATAAAATGGCTCGATATGTCTTGGGAATAAATGCGTTTCATGGTGATTCAAGCGCTTGTATTATTCGTGATGGCAATTTGATTGCCGCTGTTGAGGAGGAACGATTTCGTCGGGTGAAGCACTGGGCGGGTTTCCCCTCGGAATCGATCCGGTATTGTCTCCGTGAGGCGGGGATCTCGATGGATCAGGTTGATGATGCCGCAATCAATCAGGATCCAAAAGCGAATTTTTTCAAAAAATTGATGTACCTGATCACTTCGATGCCAAGTCCTGCTTTTGTTTGGGACCGGATCAAAAACAAACGCAAAAGACAAGGATTTGGTGAGTTGCTGGAGCAAATTGAACCCGGAAAATCTTTTCGGGGCAAATTGCACAACATCGAACATCATTATTGCCACCTTTCTTCTGCATTTCATGTTAGCCCATTCGGGGAGGCTGCTGTGGTCTCCGTTGATGGCTTCGGGGATTTTTCAAGCGCAGCCTGGGGTATCGGCAAGGGATCGAACATCGATATTCAGGGTAGGGTCTTTTTTCCCCACTCCCTGGGCATCTTCTATCAGGCGCTGACACAATTCCTTGGATTTCCGCACTATGGGGACGAGTACAAGGTGATGGGGCTTGCCCCTTATGGACAGCCCACCCAAATGGACAAAATGCGGCAAATCGTCCTGCTGGATCCGGATGGGGGTTTCCGACTGGACCTTCGATATTTTCGCCATCACAAGGAAAAAGTGGAATACAGTTGGGATGGTGGCTCGCCGGAGGTTGGAACCCTTTTTGCTCCCGCTCTTGAGGATCTTCTTGGGCCCGCCCGCGCAAAGGACCAACCCCTGGAGCAAAAACACAAGGATTTGGCGCGATCGATCCAGGCGATGTACGAGGAGGCATTTTTCCATCTGCTTAATACTTTGCACAAACGCAATCCCGTTGATGCCGTGGCGATCGCGGGCGGATGCGGCATGAATTCTGTCGCCAATGGCAAGGTGACTTTGCGAACCCCGTTCAAAAAGGTTTATGTTCAATCCGCCGCGGGTGACGCGGGTGGCGCAATTGGCGCCGCTTATGCGGTTTGGCACAAAAATGGGGGCGCCCGTGGCTTCCACATGGATCACGCCTATTGGGGGCCGCAATATCCGGAAAAGGATGTGGCGGAGCTTGTTCAGGCCCGGGCTTCCGATATCGCGATGGCGGGTTGCAAGGTCGAAAAGGTTGTAGATGAGGCGGATCTTTGCAAGAGAACCGCCGAATCGATCGCGAAAGGGAATGTGGTGGGGTGGTTTCAGGGCCGATTGGAATGGGGCCCCAGGGCGCTCGGAAACCGGTCGATTGTCTGCGACCCCCGGCGGGCGGATATGAAAGATATATTGAATCTTAAAATTAAACGAAGGGAATCATTTCGCCCCTTCGCACCCTCGATTTTGCGGGAGGCGGTCCCCGAATGGTTCGAGCTGGATGGGGAGGTCCCTTTCATGATGCAGGTCTATCCCATACGCATCGAAAAGAGATCCCAAATCCCCGCCGTGTGCCATGTGGATGGTTCGGGACGCCTTCAAACCGTCCACAAGGAGACCAATTCCCGTTACTATCGATTGATCGAGGCTTTCCGGGAAATCTCAGGCGTTCCCATGGTCCTGAATACCTCCTTCAACGAAAACGAGCCGGTGGTGTGCCGGCCCGTTGAGGCTCTCGATTGTTTTCTGAGGACCAAAATGGATCTTTTGGTCCTCGGCGACTGGATGGTCACCCGCGAGGGTTAAATCCTAGCGGACGGTACCCTCGGGAACTCCAAGAACCTGGGTCGCGGCCAGGCCATTTCCAAAGGTTTTGAAATCCTTGAATGTCCAAAGGACTTTCTTGTCCCGGTTGATTTCGATGAGTTGGGGGTTGGATTCCCCCGCGTGGCAATTGCCGATGATCAGGTTGCCATTGGGAAGGATTTCCACCATGGTGATCCAGGCGAAGGTGATTCCGGGTAATTCCTTCTGTTCGACCATCCAAACGGTTTTACCCTCCGAATCAACCTCATAAACCCTGTTTCCGTTTCCAGCTCCTATCACGGTATTGCCGTTTTTAAGTCTCCAGGCGCCATAAACCTCGGTTCCATGTCCTTCCGGCCCATGCCCATCGGAGCGGGGACGCCCTGCCAGGTCGATTTTGTGGGACCAAATGACTTTGCCTTGGAGGTCATATTCCCGAACCATACCGTCCCCTTCGTGGGATACCAGGTAGGTCTCCGTGTGGGTGCGACGGACAAGTCTGGTGTCGCGATGGGGATGTGGACGGTCGATGGTGAGTGGAATTTCCCGGGCAATGGATCCATCAGGCCGAACCTCCACAATCCTTTTGTTGCCCGATTCTGCCACCATGGTGTCGCCGTTGGAAAGGCGCTGCGTGGCATGGATTTCTATTGGTCCCTTGTAGCCTTCTTTGTTTTTTGCCGTGTATTTCCAGACCGATTTGCCCTCCCTTGTGCGCTCCTCAACGGTATTCCTTGAGGTGATCAAAAGCACATTACCCGAGGGCAATAGTGTCAGGTCGTGAACATCGGCGGCGAGGGGAAAGGACCATTCGACTTTTCCCTCCTTCCCCACAAGGCTAACCCTGCCACGATCCGAGCCCAGGACCGAATATTCCGATGGATCCGCAGCCCGTGAAAAAGCGGCCATCAGGCAGCTTCCGGCCAGAAGTGACAAAGTCATTCCCAAATTGCGCATAAAAACTCCCGTTTGTTGGGGGAAAACATCCTGGGGGGGCAAACGGAGCAAAAGTCTGGCCCGTTTGAATCGTTCCTTGTATCCTTGCGGATTCTGCTGACACTTTATTTTAGAATTTTTTTACGGTCCTACAGCGACCGTGCCTCCATTAGCCAGTCCCGGTTCAAAATTCCGATCCATGCCCCAACTCTGGTCCCATCCCACTGGCCAAACCCTGGCTGGGATAAAACGAAAGCCTTTTCGAACGCATTTTAATTTGGGCTTCCAGGCCCTAGATTTACTTTTTGAACTTTCCATCGAGACCAACGATGAAGCGAACCGCTATTTTGCTGATTGATTGTCCGGACCAAAAGGGAATTGTGGCGGGGGTTGCGGATTTCCTTGCCCGGCACAACGCCAATATCCTGCATGCGGATCAGCATCAGAACGCGGAACGCGAACTGTTTCTTATGCGGGTTGAGTGGGACCTTGAAGGATTTGACATTGATCTGGAGGAGTTTCCCAGGCGATTCGCCCCGGTTGCCGACCGATTTGCCATGCGTTGGCGGTTGGAGCGATCAGACAGGCCTCTTCGTGTTGCCCTGTTTGTCTCCAAGCACCTTCATTGTCTGGTGGACCTTCTTTATCGCCACCAATCCGGGGAGTTGGCCTGTGAGATTCCCCTCGTCATTGGCAATCATGACGATGCCAAACGCTGGTGCGATTTTTATGGCATTCCTTTTCACCATGTGCCGGTCGAGGGAAGCAAGAAACAGGCGGCCGAGCGAAAACAGTTGGCGTTGCTGGATGAGCATAAAATCGACCTTGTGGTTCTTGCACGCTATATGCAGGTGATTTCCCCGGATTTTGTCGCGCGCTATCCGAGAAGGATCATCAATGTCCACCATTCCTTTCTTCCCGCCTTTGTGGGTGCCAAACCCTATCACAGGGCGTTTGAGCGGGGTGTGAAATTGATCGGAGCTACGAGTCATTATGTGACTGATGAGCTCGATGAGGGGCCGATTATTGAACAGGATGTGGTGCGGATATCCCACCGCGATTCGCTCGAGGACCTTTTGGAAAAAGGTCGCGATCTTGAAAAACTTGTGTTGTCCCGCGGACTAAGGTGGCACCTGAACCACCGGGTTCTGGTCTATGATCGCAAGACTGTTGTATTTGATTGAGCCAAAGCCGGTTGGGAACCAGGGACGACTCAGATCTTCGCCAGCCCGGCCAAAATTTCCGGTGGGATCACGGGAGCGCCTCCGGGGCGTTTGACCACTTCGGCGGCTAGGGCCGCGGCGTATCGACCAGACCGTTCCCAGCAGAGGCCCCTAAGCCGACTCGCCAAAAGACCCGCCGTGAAAGCATCTCCCGCGCCGACCGTGTCCGAAACATCGACCCGGAGAGGCGGAATCGAAAGAGCGCCCTCGGGGGTGTAAAGAATCGCTCCCTCACCGCCATCGGTAAACGCAACCACCTCCAATTCCATTCGCTGTCGAAGGGACTTGAGTTCAAGATCCCTTTGCGCTGGATGGAGGCCGAGGGCCGCGGCGAAATGTGGCCAATCCTCCCCGGAAAGCTTCACCCATCGGGCGATAGATATCGACTTGTCAAGGATCTCCTTTGTAAAGTAATGTTGTCGGATGTTGACATCCAGAACGCAAATCGCTCCGGCGGTTCCTGCCTCCCGCACAAGCCTTTGAATGGTCGCGCGGGATTCGGGATGGCGCTGGGCAAGTGTGCCAAAACAGAGTCCCCGGGCGCGGCCCGCGATGCTTTCCATTTGGGGCGACCAGGCCAAATGATCCCAGGCGACATCCTGGTGAATTGTGTAGCGGGGAGATCCCCCTACCAATTCAATCCCCACGCTTCCCGTCGGATGGAGGTTGTCGACCTGTATGAGGGATGTGTCCAGACCGCGGTCATTGAGGATCCCAAGAAGAGTCTCTCCGGGCTCATCCCGGCCAACCCTGCTAACCGGAATGCCCTGGTAGCCCGCCTGGTTCGCATGAAACGCGAAGTTGAATGGTGCGCCTCCCGCGACCCGCCCTGTTGGGAAAAGGTCCCACAGGAGTTCGCCTATTCCCAGTATCGATCCAGTCATGTTACTCTCCCCGGATAATCCACCCGGCAAGGTCTTTTA
>CAWUOD010000272.1:0-5178 GCA_963923115.1 uncultured Singulisphaera sp. | reverse complement strand
ATTTGTATCAGGGCATAAAATAGTTGTTCCTTCCCCGGGATTATTTCCATGCTCAAATCATTTTTCCAAACTGGTGCTGTCTCCCTGATTCTGGGGGGCCTGGTTTTGGCTTTTCCGTTTGATTCCTTCGCCGACCCGGGTTTTTCCCGACCAGATTCCAAGGCGGGCAAAACGGGCGCAATCTCCTTTCAGCGAGAAATTCGCCCCATATTTTCCGAGCACTGTTTTACTTGTCATGGCCCGGATACCAAGCAGCGAAAAGCGGATTTGAGGTTGGACACGGCGGATGGTCTCAAATCCGCAGGAATTGTAGCCGGAAAACCTGGGGAAAGTGATGTTCTTTCGCGTATGGTCCATGAGGATCCGACGAAGTTGATGCCCCCGCCGAAAGTGGGTAAAAGCCCAACAAAAAACCAGATTGCCAAAGTCGAGGAATGGATTCGTCAGGGGGCCAAAATCGAATCCCACTGGTCTTTTGTTAAAGTTGCAAGGCCACCATTGCCCAAAGTTGGGGGTACTCCTCCGGTTGCCTGGGCCCAGAGCCCTATTGACCAATTTGTTGCCACCAAGCTCTTTGCGAATGGCATGGCCCCTTCGGATCAAGCCCAAAAACAAATTCTTATTCGTCGATTGAGTCTGGATCTTTTAGGACTTCCGCCCACCAAAGGGGACATGGATTCATTCCTCAATGACCAATCTCCTGATGCCTATGGAAAGCTGGTTGAGAAATATTTGGCTTCTCCCCATCATGGTGAAAGATTGGCCCTTGATTGGCTGGATTCCGCCCGTTTCGCTGATACCCATGGATACCACCTGGACACAGCTCGCGACATGACAAAGTGGCGTGAGTGGGTCATAAACGCCTACAATAGCGATCTTCCATTTGATCAATTTACAATCCAACAGCTCGCCGGCGACCTGTTGCCCAACGCCACCATGGAGCAGAAAATCGCCTCGGGATTTAACCGTAACCACATGATCACCTTTGAAGGTGGCGCCATCCCGGAAGAATACCTCAACAATTACATCATTGACAGGGTGAACACCACCTCAACAGTTTGGTTGGGAATGAGTATCGCTTGCGCCCAGTGCCACAATCATAAATATGATCCCATCACACAAAACGATTATTATCGGCTATATGCGTTTTTCAACCGGCTTCCTGAAAGTGGAATCGGGGCGGTTGGAAACTCGGCGCCCCTTCTTGAAACCCCCACAACCGATCAAGCATTGGAATTGGCAAAACTTGATGCCCAAATTGTCAGGTTCCAGGAAAAACTCAATGGGTTGATGAAGTCAAATGATGGCGATTTTGAAAAATGGATCGCAGGCATTTCGGCTCGGAAAGGTCCTATTTGGACCAGGGTTGTACCCGAAAATATCGAATCCACAAATGGTTCGAATTTAAAAATTGGTCCGGACAAATCTATTCAGGTTAGTGGCGCCAATCCCTCGAATGACACCCACATCGTCACTTGGAAATCCGACAGGACACCAGCGGGGATTTTGATGGAGTTGTTGCCCTCCGGGGAAAAGCCAAATTATTTGGGGCGCTCGCCAAATGGAAATTTGGTAATGACCCGTGTTAAACTCGAACAAAATAACAGGGATGGCAGTTGGACAACATTGCCCCTCAAAGCAGTTTTTGCATCGAAGTCCCAAAACGATTACCCTGCCAACAACCTTTTGAAAACTGATGGGAAGGGTTGGGGAATTTTTCCCGAAGTAAAAAAAAGTCAGAGGCTAATCCTTGATTTTGACAAAGCCCGTGAAATTCCCGCTGGTACCCAATTCAGGTTGAGTTTGGCTTATGAAAGCCCGTACGGCTCACACACCGCTGCCCGTTTCCGGTTACACTCTACCGATTTGTCAAATGCGGTTGGATTTGGGTCGTTTCCCGATGGTTTGGACCTTGTCGATCCCAATTGGGCTAACAAACCGAGCGCAGAATTGCGAAAAAAACTCCAAGAATGGTATTTAGTGCAAAATCCTGGTGAAGCGAGCAAGGTTCGTGACCAGATTGAGGTACTGATGAAAAAGCGGGGTGACTTGGCAAAGGGTTTTCCGACCACAATGGTCATGCAGGATATGGCCAAGCCCCGCGAAACCTTTGTTCGCATCCGTGGCGCCTATGACAAAAAGGGTGAAAAGGTCGAGGCGGGGGTTCCGGAAATCCTTTCCCCACTTCCCATGAACTCTCCGGACAATCGCCTTGGTTTGGCCCAATGGCTGGTCTCGCGGGAAAACCCTCTTGTATCCAGGGTTTATGTGAACCGTATTTGGCAAATGCTTATGGGAACCGGTTTGGTCCGAACCGCAGAGGAATTTGGTTCCCAGGGTGAACAGCCTACCCATCCGGAACTTCTGGATTGGCTGGCAGCCGAATTTATGGATCCATCACATCCGGCGATGAAGGGAAAAGCCTGGTCGACCAGGGGTTTGATTCGACTCATCGTAAGCAGCGAGACCTACAAACAAAGCTCTGTGGTTTCCCAGGAAGGCCTTAAAAAGGATCCGGAGAATCGTCTTTTGGGCCGGGCATCAAGAGTGCGATTGCCGGGGGAAATCATTCGGGATCAGGCTCTCGCCGCATCAGGACTTTTGGACTCCAGGATTGGGGGATCAAGCGTCAACCCATACCAGCCCGCCGGGCTTTGGGAGGAGCTCATGAGCCGCGAAGACAGTGCCAAATTCACGGCCCAATTTTTTGTTCAAAGCAAGGGACCCGATCTTTACAGGCGTTCCATGTACACATTCTGGAAGAGAACTTCACCACCAGCAGCTCTTGCAACTTTTGATGCGCCAGACCGGGAGACTTGCACCGTCCGTCGGGCCCGGACCAACACCCCCTTGCAGGCTCTCGTTCTCCTTAACGATCCAACCTATGTTGAGGCGTCACGCAAATTGGCGGAGCGCATTCTGCTTTCGAAAGTGGATGATACCCTCGGAGTTGCCACTGCCTTCAAGGCAGTTCTGGCGCGGGAACCATCCGTTAGAGAAACCGCCGTGCTTATCCGTGTTTTGGAGAAACAAAGGGCAAATTACAAAACCCATCCCGAGGCGGCCACCAGGCTATTACTTGTTGGCGAATCGATTGCGGACAAGGGCCTATCTCCCATTGAACTCGCCGCTTGGACAATGCTTTCCAGCGTGATCCTTAATCTCGATGAATCCGTCAACCGGAGCTAGGAACAAGATGGATCCTCTTCAAATACACAATAACTTGGTAAATCGTCGATATTTTCTTGGAAAAGGAGCTTCGGCGGTTGGTATTGGTGCCTTGGCTTCCCTTTTACCCAATTCCCTTTTTGGCGGTCAGGGTGTAACAGGGACCCACTTTGCCCCAAAAGCCAAGCGGGTAATTTATCTGTTCATGTCAGGTGGACCATCGCATTTGGATTTGTGGGATTATAAACCTGGCTTGGCAAAACACCGTGATAAAGACCTTCCGGCTTCCGTTCGTATGGGCCAGAGAATCACGGGCATGACCTCAGGGCAAGCACGCCTTCCGGTCGCACCTTCCATTTTTGGCTTTCGTCAACAGGGGAACTGCGGAACCTGGACAAGCGAACTTATGCCTCACATTGGCAAGGTTGTCGATGATATTGCATTGATTCGGAGTCTCAACACGGAATCGATCAATCACGATCCCGCAACCACCAACATTCAAACCGGCAGTGAACAGCCCGGGCGTCCCGCTCTTGGAGCATGGGTTTCGTATGGACTGGGGGCGGAAACCGACAATCTTCCTGCGTTCATCGTGATGATTTCCCAAGGTTCAGGAAACAAGACCGACCAACCCATTTTTGCCAGGCTCTGGGGTTCCGGTTTTCTACCCAGCGTGCACCAGGGTGTCCGTTTCCGAACGGGAAAAGGCGATGCCGTTTTGTACTTATCCAATCCGGATGGGGTCGATGGTTCGACCAGAAGGGCCATGCTGGATGGGGTTGATGAACTTAATCGATTGGCGCTGGAACAGACCCATGATCCGGAAATCGCCACGAGAATCGCCCAGTATGAATTGGCGTTTCGAATGCAAACGGCTGTGCCAGACCTACAAAACATCCAATCAGAAACCCGTCAGACCCTGGATTCCTACGGTATCAAGGACAATCCCACCGATGGGGGGTTCGCAAAGAATTGTCTTTTGGCCAGGCGCATGATGGAGCGTGGTGTCCGGTTTGTGCAGCTTATGCACCGGGGCTGGGATCAACATGGTGACCTTCCAAGGCAGATCAAAGGCCAAAGCGAGGACATAGACCGTCCGATTGGGGCCCTTCTCAAAGACCTCAAACAAAGAGGAATGCTCGAGGATACGCTGGTTTTGTGGGGTGGGGAGTTTGGGAGAACGGTTTACTCCCAAGGATCCATTACCAACAACAACTATGGCCGCGATCATCATGGTCGGTGTTTTTCCATGTGGATGGCGGGCGGGGGAACCAAGGGAGGGGTCGTTCATGGGGAGACTGACGAATTTGGGTACAATATCACCCGTGACCCTGTTCACCTTCATGATTGGAACGCGACCATTCTTCACCTGATGGGTGTCGATCACAAACGGTTGACTTTCCGCCATCAGGGCAGGGATTTCCGATTGACCGATATTGCGGGGGAAGTGGTAAAGCCAATCCTGGCTTAAGTTTTACCAGACCAATAGCTTTGGTCTATCATAAACTTGATGGGTGATCCGCGCGCTCCGGTTTGGTTCAAATAAAAAGGTACTCACGGATGGGAATCAGCGACCACGCGACAACGCTTGGGGATTTCAAAGGGGAAGCCCGTTTATTTCCCCTGCCAAATTTGGTGCTTTTTCCACATGTTGTGCAACCACTCCATATTTTTGAGCCCCGCTATCGCCAAATGATTCGCGATTGTCTTGATGATGATCGGGTTTTGGCGATGGCTCTTGTTGCGACCCGGCAAGGTTACGGATTTTTCGGAGATCCCCCGCTACATCCTGTAATCTGCGTGGGAAAGGTCTTCAAGGAGGAGATACTCTCCGATGGCCGCTTCAACCTTTTGCTCCATGGGGTATCCCGGGGGCGAATTGTGGATGAGTTGGATCCCCAGGGGAAACTTTACCGAACGGCAAAAGTGGAAATCCTCGAGGACATTCCCCCTGCCTCCCTGCAAACCGCTTTGGATTTGCGGCTGTCTCTTATACACATCTCCGAGCCC
>CAWUOD010000271.1:0-5179 GCA_963923115.1 uncultured Singulisphaera sp. | reverse complement strand
GGCTCGGAGATGTGTATAAGAGACAGCAACACATTATTCCGATTGGTGATGTCGATAAATTTCTGAAAAATAACATTCCCGGGGCCGCGAAATCATGAAAACCGCAATCACAGGCGAATCCCTCGGGGGAGTCCGTTCGATGAAGACACGGATCCTTCTCGTGGATGATCAGGAGATCATCGGCAGGGCCGTCGCGATGATGCTGGCCGACGAGACGGACATTGAATTTCTCCATGTGAAAAACCCCGTGGAGGCGATCCCCTCGGCGGTGGAGTTCAAGCCGACGGTGATATTGCAGGATCTGGTCATGCCCGATGTGGATGGGCTGACCCTTGTCAAGTTTTTTCGGGCACACCCCGCGACCCGTGAAATTCCCCTGATAGTGCTTTCCGCCCGCGAGGAGCCTGTCACCAAGGCGAAAGCCTTCGAGCTTGGCGCGAACGACTATGTTGTCAAGCTTCCCGACAAGCTTGAGTTGCTCGCCAGGGTTCGCTACCACTCCTCCGGTTACCGGCACCTTCTTGAAAGGAACGAGGCCTACCAGGAAATCGAGATGTCCCGGAGGAGCATGGTCGCGCAAATCCAGTCCGCCCTCAGGTATGTGCAATCGCTTCTTCCCGGCCAACTGGACGCGACCGCCTCGGTTCCCATCAAGGCAAGATGGAATTACCTTCCGTGTTCGTCGCTTGGCGGCGACACTTTCAACTATTTCATGCTTGATGACGACCACCTGGCGATGTACCTTCTTGACGCGACCGGGCACGGTCTCGACTCGGCGCTGCTGGCGGTGACGGTGATGAATGTGCTTCGATCCCGGGCGCTCGACGCGGATTTCCTTGTCCCCTCCACGGTGGTCGACGCCTTGAACAAGGCGTTTCCGATGGAGAACTATGGAGACAAGAGTTTTACCATCTGGTATGGTGTTTATAGTATCCCAAAGCGCGAGATCTCGTGGTCCGGGGGTGGTCATCCCCCCGCCTTGCTGTTGCGTCCGGGCGAGGCGCCCGAGCAGTTGGAGTCCGATGGCCCCATCATCGGCATCATGCCCTGGGACGAGTTTGTCACTTCGACCCGAAGTGTGCCGCCGGGAAGCAGGTTATTCCTCTATTCCGACGGATGTCATGAAATCCATCTCGAGGATGGCGGGGAGTGGAAATTCTCGGAATTCCTCGAGGAAGTGGAGAGAATCCGCGACATGGAAGGGGCGGCTTTGCTGCAAAACCTGCTGGAAACCTGCCGAAAACTGGCCGGAGCCCAAATTCTCGACGACGATTTCACCGCGGTTTTCTTTGATTTTCCCGAATAAGTTCCCGGCGAAAAAACAAGCCCCAAAAATCCGGATTCTTGGTCTTTTCGTTATCTTTTGTTTGGTTGTGGCCACCTTGCGTCGCACACTGTAAACCATTTTTCATAAAGGCCCCGCGCAGGTTGGGGCCTATCCTCACCCATTCCCAGGATTTGCTCCCATGCTCAGCTTTGTTTGGGCCAAGCGCCTCGCCATCGCGACGATCTTCTCGTGCCTCGCCTCGCAGGCGACTCGCGCGGAAGAGGAATTTGTTCAACTTTTCAACGGCAAGGACCTCACCGGCTGGAAAACCCACCCCGATGACAAAGCCAAATGGGAAGTGAAGGACGGCTTGATCATCGGTTCGGGTCCTGCAGGTCACCTCTTCACCGAGCGTGATGATTTCACCGATTTCGTTTTCCGCCTTACCTGCTCGATCTCCGACAAGGGCAACTCGGGCCAATATTTCCGCACCAAATTCAAGAAAGCCTTCCCTGTCTCCGGTCAGGACGGCTACGAGGCCCAGGTCAACAGCACTGGTTCCGACAAGGTCAAGACCGGCAGCCTTTACAACTTCGTCAAGGTTTATGACATTCTTGTGCAACCCGACACCGAGTTCACCCAGGAAGTCACAGCCATTGGCAACCACATCGTGATCAAGGTCAACGGCAAAACCACCGTGGATCTCAAGATTGAAGATGAGAAAAAATTGTTCCTCAAGGGACACCTCGCCATCCAGCAACACGATCCGGGTTCGGTCGTGAAGGTGCGCAAGGTTGAAGTCAAGGAATTGAAGAAGTAAATCCAGGAGGGATTGCGCCAGGGTGCGGGGGCCCCAGGAGGGGGCACCGCACCTTGTGTGTTTTTCAGTTCAGACACAAAGCCCCTTCCCGGGCAGATTCCGGGAAGGGGCTTTTTTTATTGTGGTCGCTTGTTGGGGGAACCATTCGTGGTCTGATGTTGGACGGGACGGGATGGCCCGATGGACGGGTTCCGGATTTTCGCCGGACCAGTGTGATCCACCCGGTCCCGTTTTGGTTTTGGAGGCGCCGGGAATTCGCGGGAAGGCAGCGGGAATTGGTCCTGTTTCGTTTTTGGTTCTTTTGTCCCAAAGTGGGAAAAAAACAAGGCGGCAGGTGATAAACCCGCCGCCTTCGCAAAGTTTGGTCCCGTGATGGGTGGCAAGCCGTCCTGTTTTTTACAGGAAACGCAGGTAATTGGTCAGACCCGTGTTTGAGGATGCCAAGCCAGGATACGGATCGGTTTTCAACCGGTTGGGAACGAACGATTGGAAAGCCTGGTCGGTAAGCTGAATCAACCTGGAGGACGGTTTGTTTTTGTCCAAAAGGAGGTCGAAAATTTGGGTATTGACCTTGTTGAGGTTGCCCGTGCCCAGAATCACTTCTCCGTAGCCGTCCTTGTTCAGGTCCGCGGAGGCCACCACCACCCCGGCTGTGTAACCGGGAAGTTGGGTGATGAAGGAGTTGATCAACTGTCCGTTTTGTCCGGACCAGATGCGGACATCCGTGTTGGCCCCGGTTTGGGCGAGTGTGATGATGTCGGGTTTTCCGTCCCTGGTGATGTCACCGCTGGCAACCTGGACAGCGCCATTAAAGCTGCCGTAGGGGTTCAGGCTGTATTGCGGCATAAGCGAGTAATCCTTGCCCGAGAAGACACGCACCGCCGCCCTGATGCCACCATTGGTTCCGACAATCAGATCCGAATAGCCATCCTGATTGAGATCGGATGTGGCTATGTTCACCCCAAAGGTGTAGCTGGCGTCAAACGCCATGAAACTCTTCAAAAGCGCGCCTGTCGCTATGTTGAAGACACGGATGTTTGGACCACCATTTTGGGCTGGGGCGGTGAACACGGCTTGTGTGACGCCGTCGGTAATCTGGGGATTGATTACATCTCCAATTACCGCCTTCACACCACCAAAGAAGTTTCCATAGGGAACAATGTCGCGAATTTTCCCTTGCGGGCCGTTAACCGTGACAACTCCAAGGGAATCCTTGGGACTGCCGAATACTCCAAAATCGGAGTAGGAACCCACCCTTGCGAAAGTTTGCGAAGCCGTGTTGGTGTTGCCAAAGGCATCAACCACAGAACCCTCTGGAAGCGAGACAGAATAATGCCCTGTTCCGGTCGGGGTGATTGTGAAGGTGTACTTGTTGCCCGATCCCTGGAGGTTGGAAACGGTTGCTCCGGAGGCGACAAAGTCACCAACGGTCAAACCGGATACCGGCGAGGAGAATTCCAGTTGAAGAATTCCACCGGAGGCGAATTCCCCACGGGGATCCCAGGATACCACATTGAACGAATTCACCACCGGACGGATTGTGGAGTACTCGAAGGTTGAAGAAGCCGTCGAGGCGTTTCCAAAGGTATCCAGGGCTTTGACAGACACCGTGAAGCCGCCATTGGGCAATTTGGACGCGGCGAGGGGCAAATTCCAGGAGTTGGAGCCTTGCGCGGCGTTCCAAACGGCCTTCTGGGAGGCGAAAGCTGTTCCATCGAACCAGAGACCATTAGGGCCCTGAATCGCGACGCTTGCCGGGGTTGTTCCCAAGTTGGCGTCCGTGATCGCTCCGGAGATCGATCCAGGCCACGATTGCGAATTGAACTTGCCGCCACTAACAGGGTTTGCAAGCGAGAGAGTTGGGGCAACGCTGTCAATATTGAGGTTGAGCGGACCAAAAGACTGGCTCGCATTTCCCGCGCGGTCGATGGCGATCGCGACAATTCCGATGGCGCCTTGGGGCAGGCCGGTTGTTGGGATGGAGAAAAGGCCATTGGAGCCGACTGTGCCTTCGGCCACAAGCGGTCCGCCCCTGGAGGGAGTAATGACAAGACGAATAAGCGATCCCGGGGTCGCTTCGCCTGTGACGGTTGGGCTGTTATTCGCGACGGCGATCGGGTTGGTGGTGGGGTAGGAGCCTTCCGTCACGCGGAGGGCCTGAACGACGGGGTGGGATTCCGTAAGGATCTCGATGTTGATCGGGGCGGAGACAGGCGAGATGGAACCCGCCCGGTTGGTCGCCGTCGTGGTGATCTTGTAATAGCCGTCCTGCCGCAGGACAGTCGAGTTGTCCAGAGTCCACAATCCCGATGGGTTGGGGAAGGCATATCCGACGAGGCCATCGTTCACATAGACAGAAACCAGATCGCCAAAGTTGGCTGTTCCCTCGAGGATGAGGCCGGAATTGTTGGTGGCCTGGTTATAGGTGCCATCTTTCCTAAGGGCGCCGATTACAACAGGGGCCAAAGGCGCCACGCTGGTAAGGACGATCGAGAGGACGGCGGGCTTGCTGGTTTGGTTGCCTGCCGCATCAACGGTGTTCACCGTGGCTGTGTAAGAGCCATCCGCCAGGTTGGTGCCCGCGGGAATGATCCAGTTCCAGGTGCCGGTCGCGCTCGCATAGGTATCGCCTGAGAGTTTGCCGACCAAACTTCCCCCTTCGAGGTCGATGAATATTTTGGCGAATGGTTCCGCCTTGCCGCCAATCGAGAACCCGGGCAGGTTGGTAAAGCCCAGTTCGTTCCGGCCCGTCTTGCTGGAAAGCGAATTGATCACCGTGTTGGCTGGGGCGGTCTGGTCGATGAGGATGCGGTAGTCCTGGGATGGGGTTGGGTTTCCAAACGGATCCGTGCCAATCGCGCGGAGGGTGTGTTTGCCTTCACCAAGGTTGGAAAGACCAGTCCATTTCCATTCGTTCGCGACGGCGGTAGCCGTGCCCAAAACCTTTTCCGCGGAAGATCCGGCATCGGCAATGAGGAGAATTTGGGCGCCGGTCGGGGCAACGCCAAATACCTCGGTTGGAGAAACGCTGGTGATTCCGTCGGAGTTGCTATAGCCCTGTCTCTTATACACATCTGACGCTGCCGACGATA
>CAWUOD010000270.1:0-5188 GCA_963923115.1 uncultured Singulisphaera sp. | reverse complement strand
CGGCAGCGTCAGATGTGTATAAGAGACAGCCAGGAAATGGTCCATTTCCCGGCGCAGTTCATCAAAAAGTCCGAGTCCCCCATTCGACCTCTGGACAACAAGTCGGTTCATAACAAAGTCCTCCATTGGCCATAGGATTTGTGTCCTTATGGCGGGTTAATCATGTCCGACTGGCATATCACGCAACAATCGTGCCAAACAAATTCTCGATCCGCAAGTTCTTGTCAAATTGCTATTTGCAAACAATCTGGTTTTTTGGCGAACAATTTGCCTTCTGCCAACTTGACAATGTGTGGCCCGGGCGAGCGCTGGGATCTACCGAACAAGTCGAAACCCCTGGGGCAGTTTTCAGGAACCAAAACCGGGGGGCTAAAACCACGAATAAAGGGGAAATGGGTCTGGATGGGCCTGCAAGGCAGGGAGACAACCACGAAAGAAACGATGAACCCCCGAAAAAAAGGGGCGGGGCTGCCGCACAACCAGACAATTGGCAGGGCGGAAATTGGGTGCCGCTTTTGGGGCAACCCCTAGAATGACTGGGAATCCAAACAGGTCCGGGAAACCCCATGGAACTCAGTGCCCTTCAACAACGGATTAAAAAACTCTACGGTGCCAAGGATGCCCAACGCGGCATCGAAGGCACCTTCCTCTGGTTCACCGAAGAAGTCGGCGAACTTGCGGCAGCTTTGCGCGAGGAACGCCACGGTAAACTACCCCGAAAGGAACTGGAGCGGGAATTTGCCGATGTCCTTGCATGGCTGGCCACTTTGGCCAACTTGGCGGGGATCGATCTTGGACAGGCTGTGATGGACAAATACGGCACCGATTGCCCGGGCTGCCACAAAACCCCTTGTGCTTGCGCTTTGATGGAGAAGCCTTGAACCTTCCCAAAAGAATCCTTTCTGTGGTTTCGTTCATGCTGGCACTTTCCCGGTGCCTTGCACCTGTTTTGCTGGTGGTTTATTGTTTTTCGGGCCGGGTTTTTGCGGATGAAAGCCTTTTTCGTTCGGTTCGGATTGGATTTGCCCAGGCTCCCGGATTTGGCCCGGTCGCCTCGGATCCCCGACTGGCCAAAGGGCTTACCAAACCGGGTATGACCCACCCGGTTCATGTGGAACTGAAAGCGGGGCATGGCGCCAGTAGCCTTGAGCTTTTCCAATCGGAAAATTCTGGCCGTATTCTCAAAAAGACCCAGCCGGTCACCTCCGACCTGGTATCTTTCTCCTTTCCCCTTTCGGCAATACCCAACGCGCCTTTGACCCTCAGGCTTTTTGATGGGGAAAAGCGTCTATTGGCGGAGGAGGTGGTTCTTTCTCACTCCCTTCCGCCGGGAAAGCCTATTGTCCTTTGTCTTGGCGCGGTCCCCGGGGGCGCGAAAAGGCTTTGGGGCAGTCG
Source organism: uncultured Singulisphaera sp. (assembly GCA_963923115.1). GTDB lineage: Bacteria > Planctomycetota > Planctomycetia > Gemmatales > Gemmataceae > SYLG01. Next base: position 3,793 of record CAWUOD010000270.1, on the reverse strand, counting down.
GGATTCGTCAGTCCCACAGGGAGCCGATCAGTCGAAAGCCAAAAATCCGGATGAAGACACAGTTGCAGTCACAATCATTGACAAGGCGGCGGACTTTTCGGGAGATCCCGCCGCGTATGAGTCGATCGACCTGATTTTGGTGAATCCGGATCAGGGCGGGGTTGGTTTTATTTCCGAAAGCCCAAATTCCCAGGCACTGGTGTCCGCCATTCGAAATGGATCAAGAATGGCAATAGGCGCCTCGACGCGCCCAGGCGAGGTACAGACTTTTGTGGATGCCCTTGGAGGGGACAAGGGAAATCCCTCCGCCGGAAAGTGGCTGGATGCGACACCCGGAGCCTTGGTAACCCTGGCAGAGCCGCGCAGACTCGACCGGCTTTACCGCTGGCTGGACAGCCGCAAACCTTTTGAAGCTCTTCAGGTCCAAAAGATTCAACAATGGATCCCGGGTCGCTCCGCATTGCCTTTGGCCCAGGAGCCTTCGGTGGCGGCGGTGGGCCTGGCCGTCGAATTGCCCGCGATTTGGCCCCTCTGGGAAATTCCCGTGGGACGAGGAGCCGTGCTTGCGTGTGGATTTTCGCTTGATGGTTCCCCGCTATCCCTGTGGCGAGGCGAAGACTCTTTTTACAGAAGGCTTTTGGCCTGGTCGGGAGCGGTCCGTTCAGGGGGATCTCCCGAAGATCTTGGAGCGGGCACGGCACAGGCCATCTCCTTCGAACAGGATCTGGCACGAATTTTGGGAACATTTCCGGGAGTCGTCCTGTTTTCATTTGGCTGGGTGTTAATGGCGATTCTCGGCTATCTGATACTGATCGGACCAGTGGAATGGTGGCTGGTGGACCGTGTATGGAAACGCCCGGGCCTCACATGGGCGACGCTGCCTTTGGTCGTTCTGATTTGCTGCGCGATCATTCCATTTGTTGTCGATCGGACAAAGGGAAAAGGAGCGAGAATAAATCAGATCCATATTGTTGAATATGATCTTGCGGATCCCAAGCCATTGGCCTCCGGTGTTTCCTGGATTTCCATTTTTTCCCCCACGGGACTCTCGGTCGACGCCTCCGTCATGGTCGATGGCAAATGGTCCGGTCAGGTCGCCTCGATCAAGGGGCGACTTCTGCCCTGGAGCGGCCCGCGAACGGGAATGGCCCTTTTTTCCAATCAACAGGAATACCTCGACCTGAACAATGGCTCGGTCGATGGATTCGACCTGAAGATCAATACCGATCAGGCATTTCGGGCGGATTGGTCGGCACCTGTCCAACAGGACAAGGCTCCATTGACTGCGGGACTCCTTCACCCGCAAAGCAATCCGGGCCAACTCGTGGGCACGGTCACCAACAACCTTGAAACGGCCATTCTCTCGCCTGTTCTTGTTTACCGGGGCAGATTTCACCCCCTGGAGCGATCCATCCTTCCCGGTGAAACCGTGGATCTGGACGAATTGCGTCTGGGAGGCGGGGGCAGAGGCCAGGAGCTTTGGTCCCAGATATCGATTTTGGCCCCCGAGCGGACAGGTCCAGCGGCACGGCTCCTTCCGGCAAACGGTCCCGATTCGGACAGGCACCAATTGGTCAAGCAGCTTTTCCTTGGGGAGGCGCGCCACCCCGGGCTTCCGGGAACCTGGAATCTAAGATGGCGGATATTTGCCCCCTACGAAGATGTTATCACGCCCTCCGCGGCACCGGGCGGGCCCGTTTGGCGCCCCCGCGACGAGGTGATCCTCCTGGGACGAACATCCTTGGCGGTCGATCCCGGCCATGGAACCGTTTCGGCAGCCACAAACCAAAACAGGACGGGACCACTGTCCATTGACCTGGGCAAAAAGGCACCCATTCAGGATTTGACCATACTCCAGGAAACCTACATCCGCGCGATCCTTCCGGTCGCCGGCCCATTCACCCCTCCCGTCAAAACGGTGAAGCCATGATCGAATGTCGCGAACTCACCAAGATGTATGGCGACTTGTACGCCCTTAATCGGCTCAATCTCCAGCTTGAACCCGGGGATGTCTATGGTTTCATCGGGCCCAATGGCGCGGGAAAAACCACCACCATGCGCATCCTTGCCACGCTGCTGAACCCGACTTTCGGGGAAGCCTCGGTTTGTGGCTATTCGATCTACAACAAGCCCCGCGAAATCCGCAGGGCCATCGGGTACATGCCCGACTTTTTCGGCGTTTATGACGACATGAAAGTTACGGAATATCTCGAATTCTTCGCGGCGGCCTATCGCATACAGGGCCCGGGCCGCGCGAAAAAGGTCGATGAGGTCCTCGAATTGGTGGATTTGGGTTACAAACGGGAAGCCCTGGTCACAAGCCTTAGCCGTGGCATGACCCAGCGTCTGGGACTTGCCCGGGTGCTTTTGCATGAACCCCAGGTTTTGCTTCTGGACGAACCCGCCTCGGGGCTCGATCCCCGGGCGCGCATCGAAATGCGCAAGCTGCTCAAGCGCCTACGGTCGATGAAGAAGACCATCATGGTGTCAAGCCACATCCTCCCCGAATTGGCCGACATTTGCAACAAGATCGGCATCATCGAACGGGGCAAACTCGAATTCAACGGCGATGTGGCGACCGCGATTCGTCAGGTTCGCCAAAGTTCGATATTTTTGATCTCGGTGGCGGATGGAAAAGCCGCAGAGGCCCAGGTTTTTCTCAAGGGGCGCCAGGGAGTCGCCAGCGTTGACGAATCGCCTGACCCCGAGGTCTTCCGCGTGACTCTTGCCGCGGGTATCGAGGATGGGGCGTTTTTGGCGGAGGACCTAATCAGGGGAGGTTTCCGGCTTCGACGCTTTGGCGAGGAGGAGATCGATCTGGAGGATGTCTTCATGCGCATCACACAGGGTATAACCAACTAGGAATCCCCATTCATGCATAATTGCGCGGAATGGTATTATAAAAAAACCTCCGCAATATCCCCGAGCCCGGACGCCCCCGCCGCAAGTATCATTTTAGGATCGAAATCATGAGAATATTGGTCACGGGCGCCGCGGGCTATATAGGTTCCCACACCGCCCGGTTGCTTTTGGACCGTGGACATGATGTGTTCGTGTTTGACAGTCTTGCCAGGGGCCATGTCGAGGCCATAAGGCGGCTGGGTTTGTCGGACCGGTTTTTCCCAGGCGACCTGAATGAACCCGCCCGGCTCGACCACGCCTTCACAGTTGCCCGGCCGGACGCGGTCCTTCATTTTGCCGCCTATGCCCTTGTCGGGGAATCCGTCTCAAGACCCGATATCTACTGGAAAAACAACCTTGTCGGAAGCCTTGGGCTCCTTGAGGCCATGCGACTTTCCGGAGTGAAAAAGCTGGTCTTTTCAAGCACTTGCGCGACCTATGGGATTCCCAATCAGGTCCCGATGAACGAGGCCCTGCCACAATCCCCAATCAACCCTTACGGCCAGACAAAACTGGCGATGGAAAAAGCGATCATTGACCACGCGCATGCATTTGGATCCAAAGCGATCAGCCTCAGGTATTTTAACGCCGCGGGAGCATCGGAAAAAGGCGATATCGGCGAGGACCATGAACCCGAATCGCACCTGATTCCGCTGGCGCTTCGGGCCGCGCAAGGCACCGCCAAACCGCTGACCATTTTTGGAACAGACTATCCGACTCCGGATGGGACCTGCATTCGCGACTATATTCATGTCAACGACCTTGCGGAAGCCCACCTCGCCGCTCTCCTGCACCTGGATCGCCAGGGCACGGGCACACATGATGCGTTCAATCTGGGCACGGGCAAGGGACACAGCGTCAAGGAAATCATTTCCTGTTGCGAAGAAATCAC
>CAWUOD010000269.1:0-5223 GCA_963923115.1 uncultured Singulisphaera sp. | reverse complement strand
TGCAAAAGGGCTGCCTAACCTTTGGTTCCAGGCGGCCCTTTTTTTTTGGTGGGAAATCCAAAGCCGCTGTTATTTTTTGACTTCAAAATTGAAACAAAAAAAGATAGCCACAGCAAAACTGCGGCTATCCTTTATGTTTAAAAACCTTCCAAAAAAACTATTTCTTGCCTGTGGTTCCGGGGCGCTTGGCCTCGACTTCATCGGCAGACATAGCTTCTTTTACAGGTTGGACAAAAAAGGTGGCTTTCTTTTCGGTCATTAAGCGCTTGGCATGTTCATCGGCATCCTTGCGCTGATTGTGGGCGTATACGGCAACCCTTTGGTTGGAGTTGCTGAAAACACCCCAAACAAGCTTGATTGGAACAACCTTTCCGGCCTTTTTCTTGGTTTTGGTTTCCTTGGCCGCGGGCTCCTTCTTGGCTTTTTTCTTCTTAGGCCCTTCCTCATCCTCCTCGTCTACTGAATCTTCATCCAGGCCGGCTTCGTCATCGTCATCCGAGTCGTCGTCTTCGTCTTCATCATCTTCTTCAAGGTCGGAATCGAGTTCGTCTTCATCGTCCTCGTCCTCCTCCTCTTCTTCAATTTCCTCTTCGGTTTCCTGCGCGGCCTTGGCCTTCTTCTTTTCGAGGGCTTCGGAGTCTTCGCGCTCCGCCTTTTTCTTCGGTGCTTTTGCCATGACCATTCCTGTGGGATTGGGGTCCAATTTCCTAGGAAATCCTAGCCAGTTGGAGCAAGATTTCAAGACCGACCTTTACACAATTCATTGAGGTTGATAAGCAGGCCCTCTCCGACCACTCCCGGGAATCCGCGCCCATTCGGGTTCAAGGATGGGGTCCGATTATGCCGATTGTAAGGAATACCATTGTTCACCCAAGGTTACCGGTCATGCGGATAATGAGGCCTGAAATGCGCAAATGCAAGCTCCCGTGTTTGGGGGTATTGTTTGCATTGGCCCTTTTTTTTGCGTCCGAAAACCGAATTTGGGCACAATACACCCAGTCCAATTTTCGCAAACCCTTGCAATTGCAGGGCAAACCCAGAGATTTTTGGGCTTCCACACCCAAAGTCCTTCCGGAGCCTGATGCCTCCCCGTTGAATAATGATCCAACTGTCCAAATCGAAGATCCGGAAATTCAGCAAACCGGTTTTTTTCCGCCGGAAAGATCACTTTTTCCCGATACCAGTCCCGGTCGGCTTATGGGCAACGGCATGGCCCTTTCACCAGAGGACGATGCGGTAACTGGAGGCCTTCCCTGGGTTTGGGGTGGTGTGGGAGCCCGGGCCATTCCTGTCGGTCAAAAAATGGCGCCCAACGGGGTCATGTTTGACCCCGTTTTCTCGCTTGACCTGGAATTGAATGTGGCCCTTTGCCGGGACCGATCGGTTTACCTTTTTTCGGCTGCCCGATTTTGGGGCCAAAAAGCGGCTCCCGGAATTACCAACTCAAGCCAGGGCGGGTTCGATTTCAGCAAAAGGGAACTGGATTTCACTATCGGTGCCGCATGGAACTATTGGCGCACACTCGAAATTCGCGGATTCGCTTACTCTTACAATAACCTCAATCGCGGTAGCCTCGTAAATTCACCGATTTCCAACACCAAATCCTCGGGATACAACGATGGCGCCGCCGTGGAACATCGATGGTATTACTTTGACAGTTGTTTTATCGGCGCCGGGTATGCGCCAACAAAAGAGCTCATTGGAAACGATGGATTGACATTCAAACCGGGCTGGTTCCTCACAAGCTCGATTTGGGCTCCCCTTTGGAACGAACGCAATCAGGTTTACTGGAACGCCAGTCTTTTGGGGCAAAATACGGGAAGCGCCCGAATGCTTTACAGCGATGTCGGATATGCCTGCGTCCCTTTCATGTGCCTTCCCCGAATGGAATTTCGCACCGGAACGGAAATCTGGTGCGACTTGACCTGCAAAACATTGGCTAATTACTATGTCGCGATCGATGTTCCTTTTTGACCCTCTAATCACTTTTTCCTGAACACAATAATGTGTTGCCAAGGCAGGGTCTCGATGGTTTCATCATGCTCCAGCCTGGGATGATCCTTCATTTCCAGCCGCAGTTGTTTTTCTGTCATTTTGTGGACCAATTTGATAGGCACAGCGGGATCCTCAAGTCGAAATTCCACAAAAGCAATTCTCCCGCCAGGCTTGAGGCTTTTAACCATCGATTCAACCATTTCAAAGGGATAGTTGAACTCGTGGTAGACATCGACCATCACCACCAGGTCCACCCTTGAATCCCCCATGGCGGGGTCTTTTTCCTTGCCCAGCACCAACTCGACATTTTTGATTCCCGTGGCGGTCTTGCGCTTCTCCAGAAGGTCCAGCATTTCCGGCTGGATATCCACGGCCAAAACCTTCCCCTTTGGAACTTTGGTCGCGAACCTGAAAGTGTAGTAACCGCTCCCGGCGCCTATGTCTGCAACAACCTCATCGCCTTTAAGTCGCAATGCCCGTATCAACTTGGCGGGCTGTTCTTCGAATTCCCGTTCTGGCCTCTCAAGCCATCCGGCCCCCTGATGACCCATCACCTGGGCGATTTGCCGTCCATGGTACCATTTGGGAATACCATCGCGGTCGCCGGGTCGCGCCTGATAGATGGGAGGAGTTTGCCCGTGGCTGTAGGTTCCCAAGAGCGCGAACAAAACCAAACATGCCAATGTTTGCACCAGCTTCATGGAAAATAACCTCTGAAGGGAAATTGGCGAACTTGTCCCGAAGGATTGAGAGGGAAACCTGCGGGAATTTTCAGGTTGGCCTGTCAGCTCCATGGCCTTAACTCTTAGGATAGCAATACTTAATCAGGATCCGACCATGGCTGCTCCCCTCAACTACCAAATTGATGTATCATCCTCGCTGACAACCGCTGTTGGAGCCCGTCCACCCTTGCCAGCGACAGCGGATACAAACGAACTCCTTCGTTCCCTGATTGAAATTCAGCGTGAGTCGCTACAGTTTCAGCGGGCCGCGATGGCAAATCAGGATCACCTTGCAAGGTGGAAAGGCTTCCTTTCCAGATGGAATGGAGAGTTCCCGGATTTGGGTGAGCAATGCAAAAAAACCGTTCCCATTCTGGAAAGAACCTTTGCAAGAATGATTCAGGAAGCATTGGACCGATTGGCGGATGAGGAAACCGTTGATAACGATTTCGCCCTTCAGGATCTCCTGGAAAGGTACGGAGTTCGATTGGCCCAGCTGGGAACCCTTATCAACCTTGTGACCCCATTGGCGGATGCGTCCCCCAACATGGAATCGCCTCCCCAAAGCTAAGGTCCTGAAAAGAAGCCATTTTAAGTTGCCGTTTAGTCGGCATTTGGTGTCATTTATTTTCCACCTTAGCTTGTGGGTTGTTTTTCACTCTTCATCATAAACTTTACACCGCATTCGATTCCTTTTCTGATGTTTTCGTGATAGAATATTCCATCGCCTCGCAGAACTTGAGAATTTTGGGTACCGAATGATCCAGGAAAATGAAGGCGACTGGGAGTCCAGGCTATTCCACGATTTCGACCCGGAAATCGACCAATGGATGGCCCTAAAGACGCTGGCGCGTTGGGAGAAAAAAATTGCCAGGGACCTATCCAACCTGGATATCCCGGTGTTTCTCCCAACCATCAAGCAACGGACAAAATATCTAAGCAAAACTAGCGAAGCCCATATTCCGCTTTTTTCTTGTTATATTTTTACATCAACAAGCCACTTCCTTGGAAACAAGCTTGTATCCCCGTTTACCCGGGCAAAGATTTCCAAAGTCCTTCGACCGGACAACCCCCAAAAGCTAAAAACCGAACTTCTGGACCTTCGAAACCTTCTTTGCAATCATGAACTGGTTCAGGAAAAGGTTTTTGGCAAACCCGGCGACATGGTCCGAATTATTCGTGGGCCTTTGACAGGAACCGAAGGCACTATCCTCCGACTTAAGCCACATCAAAAAATCCTCGTGCTGGAAGTCGGGCTTCTTGGCAGAAAACTCATCCTCGAAATTGGGGAAGAACTTCTCGCAAGGGTGGTTTGATGGGTCAGCGATTAACCAAAGGCGCGACCTTTTGAAACGGCCCTGGCCGGACGGAAAACGACCAAAAAAACAAGGCCCCGGTTTGGGGCCTTAAATGCTTGGTGCTGGATCAATCTTTGGATTCAATCCGTTTCGGCATCGTTGTGTTTGGATTTTGCGAGGTAGGTCTCTTTCAGCTTTTTCATTAGGGAAGGCAAATGGTCCATAAGCCGCCTGTGCTGACGCGGTTTGCGATTCCCAAGCGCATAGGCCGTGATTAAGGGCAAAGCAACCGTCGAATCCAGATAACAGGTTACCGTATCTGGCAATTGATCCGGATCGACCTTGCCCCAGGTCATTGCCTCCTGGGGAGTGGCTCCACTCAAACCGCCGGTGTCAGGACGGGCATCGGTAATCTGCAAGAAATAATCGTGTCCGGACTCATCCAGCCCCAAAACTTCCTGGATTTGAGGTTCGGTCTGAAGCATGAAATTTTTGGGGGATCCCCCACCCAGAATGAACACGGCGCTGGATCCGTTTTGTTTCGCCTCCCAAACAATTCCGGCACTTTGGTTGACATCCTGAAGCGGATCAATCGCCAATTTGGAACCCTCCAACTGGAGCGCGGCCAGGTTCATTCCAATGGAGCTATCACCCGGCGAGCTGGTGAAAACGGGCACACCAGCACGATAACAGGCGGCCAAAAGGCTTGAGCCTTTGCGTCCAATTTCCTCCTCCCGGGCGGCGATATATTTCCCCGCAAGATAATGGAATTCGGCGGTGCTCATGGTTTTTTGAAATTCGGGCGTCCGGCACAGTTTCCGGAAGAACCGGTCCGTTCCCAACAAATTGTCATACTCAAAAACAATGTCGTAAATGCGAATAATCTGGTTGTCGCGCAATGCAAGGTCATTGAGGCCCGGACGGCTTTGATAAAGGTCCATCCCAAGAGCGAAGTGGGTATCGTGGTAGAGGTTGGCCCCCGTTGAGGTTATCCAATCGATAAAACCCGCCTCCACCAATGGCACCAGGCAGGACATTCCCAAACCCGCCGGTGTGAGCGCACCGGACAAGGCCAAACCAACTGTCGAATCGTCCGCCAACATTTTTCCGGAATAAAGTCGACATGCCTCCCGCAATCGGCCTCCGTTGTAGGAGAGGAATACTTCCTCCAAAAGCTGGGAAACACCCATGGTTGAGCTTACCGCGGG
>CAWUOD010000268.1:0-5231 GCA_963923115.1 uncultured Singulisphaera sp. | reverse complement strand
TTTTCCGTTTTGGACCCCTTTGCCGATTTGGTTTCTGAAGATTTTCCGGATTCTTTTTTGGGTGTGGGGGAATCGCCGCACCCGATCAGGCCCAATCCAAAAACCAATGCACCCACCAATCCCAAACGGCCAGTTAATGAAAGCATCATCATTTCTCCTTGTGAATGAGTCAGATTCCTGAACCTGCAAAACCCGCCTGCGACCGGCCCATTGCTGGTCGCTTTTCCGGCAATCGAAACACGACAAAAAGGACCCGTAAAACCAGTAGAGACATGAACATGGCGGATATCACCCCACCTATGACCACCGTCGCCAGGGGTCTTTGGACCTCGGCCCCCATTCCCGTTCCAAACGCCATCGGCAAAAAGCCGAGGCTTGCCACCAGTGTGGTCATCAACACCGGGCGCAATCTTGTGACCGCTGCCGCCTCCACTGCGTTTTCCAGGGGCATACCCGCCCGTAGGAATTGGCGGACTGTGCTTACCAGGAGCATGTCATCCAACACCGCAACACCTGAAAGGGCAATGAAACCAATGGCGGCGGAAATCGAAAAAGGCATATCGCGTAGCCAAAGGGCAAGGATGCCACCCACCCAGGCAAATGGCACCCCCGTGAAAACGCGCAGGGTATCCATGACGCTTCCATAGGTCGCGAATAGGAGGATGAAAATGAGGAAGATCGCCAAAGGAACCACAATCATCAAACGGGTTTGGGCCCGTTCGAGTTGTTCAAACTGCCCGCCATAAGACACATGGTAACGGCCAAGAGGCATGGAAACCCCCTGTTTTACCTGCTGTTTGAGCTCATCCACAAAGCTTCCCAAATCCCGTCCCCGAACATTGCAGGTGATGGTGATTCGCCTCTGGCCCCATTCCCGCGTGATGGTCGAAGGTCCATCCACAATGCTGATATCGGCGACCCGGGAAAGGGGAATTCGTTCCCCGCTGGCGGTGGGTAGCTGGATCGACCCCAAGGCCTCGGGGCTTTGCCTCCATTTGTCGGGGAGCCTGACCACCAGGGGGAAGCGAAATGGGTTATCCACAATTTCGCCTATGTGTTTGGAACCGATCGATTCGATCAGATCGAGCACTGCCCGGGCGGGAATTCCATAGCGGGCGACCTGCTCCTGTTTGACTTTGACCTGAAGTACAGGTTGGCCTGTGATCTGTTCGACGGCAAGGTCGGCGACGCCGGGAATTTCAGCCATGACTTTTCGAATTTCTTCGGCTTTGGTCTTGAGGATTTCGAGGTCATCGCCAAAGAGTTTTACAGCCAGATCCTGCCTGGTTCCGGCCAACATCTCGTTGATTCGCATTTCGATGGGCTGGGAAAACGCAAACTTCAGACCGGGAATGCTGCGTAGTTCGCGCTCCACCAGGACGGTCAATCCTTCCTGGGTTGTCGCTTTTGTCCATTGCCCACGGGGTTTTAGGCTGAGAAAGATATCCGTGAGTTCCACCCCCATTGGGTCGGTCGCCACTTCGGCGGTTCCCGCGCGGCTCCAGACATGTTTGATCTCATCGGGAAATGCCGCAAGGAGGACTTTCTCCACCTGGGTATTGGTGCGAACCACCTCTTCCAGGCTGGTTCCAGCCAGACGAACGGTTCCAAGCGCCATGGCACCCTCCGAGAGACGGGGGATGAATTCGGATCCGAGATTCGGAGCGATTACTCCGAAGGCAAAAACCAAAACCACGATCGCAAAACCCAGGACAGCCATCCGAAAGCGCATGGTAAAGCGCAGTATTGGCAGGTAGATCGCCTTGAGCACACGAAAGAGCAGGGGCTCACGCTCCGTGATTCTGGTGGGAAGCAAAAGGCTTGCCAGAGCGGGCATCAGGGTCATGGAGAGAACCATCGATCCGGCCAGGGCAAAAATGATGGTTAGCGCCATGGGGCGAAACAGTTTGCCCTCGATTCCTTCAAGGGTCAAAATGGGTAAATAAACAATCAGAATAATCAGTTCACCAAAAAGTGTTGGCCGACGAACTTCGACGGCCGCCTCGCGGATCACATCGCGCCTATCCCTTCCCTCCCTGTTTTTGGATAGATGCCTGACGCAGTTTTCGATCATGACCACGCTGCTATCGACAACCATGCCGAAATCGATCGCGCCAAGGGAGAGAAGGCTTGCCGCAATTGAAAAACGGAGCATTCCCGAAAAGGCAAACAGCATGGAAAGGGGGATGGCCAAAGCCACAATCAGGGCGGCCCGCAGATTGCCCAGGAAAAGGAATAGCACCGAGATGACAAATAGTCCCCCTTCGAAAAGGTTGGCCCGGACCGTGTCCATGACATGGCCCACCAGTTCGGTACGGTCATAGACGGGAACCACGGTAACATTTCCCGGCAAGGACGCCATGACGGAATCGAGTTGGCGTTTGAGTCCCCAAGTGACCTCGTGGGAATTTTCGCCCATCGTCATAAAGCCCAGCCCCAACACCACTTCGCCTTTTCCATCGGCGGTGACGGCGCCACGGCGGACCTCATGGCCGATCAAAACTTCGGCGACATCACCCAAAAGTACCGGGACTCCGTCATTGACGGCAATTTGTATGTTTTTTATCTGTTCGATATTGGTGGTGCGGCCCAGACCATGAACCAGGAGCATTCCGCTACCCTGTTCCATGACGCCGCCACCCACATTATGGTTGTTTTCACGGATGGCAGCGGTCACCAGATCAAAGGTCAGGCCATGTTTGGCAAGTTTGCCTGGATCGATTCGCGCCTGGAACTGCTTTTCAAATCCCCCCCAGGAATTGACCTCGGCCACACCCCGGACTTTGCGCATTTGGGGACGGATCAGCCAATCGTGGACAGTTCGAAGTTGGGTGACATCGTCCCCTTTTCCCGTGACGACATAGTGAAACACTTCGCCCAGTCCGGTGGAAACCGGGCCCATTTTAGGGCGGTCCTGTCCCTGGGGGAGTTGAACTCCGGTCAGGCGCTCGTTTACCAGTTGGCGAGCGAAATAGATATCGGTTCCATCTTCGAAAATGACCACAACCTGGGACAGGCCGAATTTGGAGATTGAACGCATCTGGGCGATTTTGGGAAGGCCGGAAAGCGCCTGTTCCACGGGGTAGGTGATTTGTTGCTCCACCTCGGCAGGGCCGAGTGAAGGGGCTACTGTGTTGATCTGGACCTGGACGGGTGTTGTGTCGGGGAAGGCATCGATATCCAGGAACCGAAGAGAAACGGCACCCAAAACGGCCGCGCAAAGTGTGCCCGCGAGGACCACCCACCGGTATCTCAGGGAAAAATCAATAATCGCGTTCAACATGAAATTGGGGCTCTGTCAGTTTGACTGAAAGGTCTTGCCAAAACCTCCAGGTGAAAGGAATTGACAAATTTGCGGACAAATAGGGTCCGGGTTATTTTTTGGAGTGGCAGGCGCATCCTTCGCCCAGGTTGCCTCTCAACAATTCCGTCAAAAGGAGACCGCTCCCTTTTGTGACGACAATTTCCCCAGGAAGGACCCCCGCGGGTATCTCGGTCCATTTGTCGTCCTTTGCCCCAATCCGAACCTTGCGCACATGGAAAACCTTCGGGGATCCCTCTTTCAGGTAGTTTTTGTCCCTGACAAAAACCACATGGCAGCATCCCTCCCATTGAACCGCGTCATTGGGAACCGATACAACATCGGCCTCCTCCCTGAGGATGACCCGTCCGGAGCCAAAGGTATTCCCTTTGAGGTCTCCATTGGAGTTGGGTACATCGGCCCGGCCCTTGATGGTTCGGGTTTTGGGATCGAGTTTGGTGCTTATCCAGTTGATTTTCGCGGAGAGTTCCCCCTGTGTTCCATCTGGACGGAAACGAACCTCCTGGCCCATCCTCAACCAACGGGCATCCTCGCCCCTGACATCAATGGTCAGCCACAATTTTCTGCTATCCACCACCTCGAACAGGATTCGATTGGTATCGACAACCTCACCAGCCACAACTTCGCGGGAGCTTATTACCCCCGAAATAGGCGACACGATGGGCATCAGGTTTGTGGTGGTGTTTCGCGGATCCAGTTTGGTGGCCAGATCCGGGGCCAGGGAAAGAAATTGCAGGGTTGTCCGGAGTTTTTCAGGAGTGCTGTTTTTGATGTCCTGTTCAGGGATGCTCAAACCCAGGTTAACAAGGGATTGTCTCGCCGCATCGAGGCGGATTCGCGCCGCCTGGACAGCGGATTCCGCTTCGCGAATTTTCAGATCGGCGATGGTCCCCGCCGAGCCCCTTGCACTCGCGAGGGTCTGGTTCATCAAATCGAGTTGGGCAAAGGATTGAAGGAGTTCCGACTTGGCTTTGCCCACATCGGCGGCATCGACAAGGGCCAACACATCACCCGCGGTTACCCAGTCCCCCAGATGATGGAAAACCCGCCAAACGGTTCCCTGTGCCCTGGAGGAGAGATGGGCAACACCAGTTTGGTCGAAGCCCAATTCGCCCGCAACGGCTATGGTTTCTAGTGCGGGGGCTGTCCAGACCGGCGCGACCTCAATGCCCGCTTTGTCAACATCCTGAATCGAGGCGAATTGAATACGCCTTTTGTGGGTTTTGCAAATGGGATTGTTGGCCTGGCGTTCCTGGAAATTGAGTGATCTGAGGGCGCGTTCTTTTTCGGGTTGGCCCAATTTGGTAGTTGTGGCCAGTTGGGCCACTTCGGGATTACAAATGGAGCATTGTGGAATTCCGTGGATCTTGCACCAGCCAAAATCCTTTGCTTTTGGAAAAAGCTCCTCGTTGCATTCGATGCATTCCGATTCAGGGACGCTGTGTTCCCCACACCATTGTCCTGATTCCTCCTGGACTGCCCCGGTCCAGATCCCGGGTGGAATTTTCCAATGGTGGCGATGGCCTTGCCAACCGAGAAACCCCGCCAGACCCAGGAAAAGGGCAAGAACAAGAAATTCGACCAATGAGCCCAGTATTCCCCGGCGGGAATTTCCCGGAATACCAACATCCGTTTGGGGGATATGGTGCGGAGTCGTGCCGATAGAAGGTATTTGGGAGGATGTTTCCATAAAGCTATTCCCACGGTAAGGTTTTTTGGCGCGCGGAAGCAAATGGCCTGGTAAACGGGTTTACCCAGTCGCCCAGCTTCCAAATGAATGACATTAATAAGACTAAAAATGTATTTAAATTAAAAGCGACAGTTGGGTCAAAAAGATTGGGAGCATGTTTCCATGAAAATTCAACCACATTCGGCTGTTTGAAATGTCATTTATCTGTCTCTTATACAC
>CAWUOD010000267.1:0-5278 GCA_963923115.1 uncultured Singulisphaera sp. | reverse complement strand
AATCCAAGATGGGCTTCCCATTCCACTGATTGGCGTTCTTGGTAAAGATTTGAAGGGCGGAGGAGTTCAGTTCCTCCGCGCGTTTTACGGCATTGATTACTCCCCCCGAAATGGAGTGGTGTGCCCCCAAGGAGCGAAAGAAATTTGGGGCATTGATTAACTTGGGGTCTTTGGGATGACTTTGTGTTTTCCCCATTTGATCATTCTTCCTGTCTTAACGGATAAACCACGAAAAAGGTTTGTGCGGATTGAAAGAATTGTTAGGAGTTTTCCAGAAAAAGTGCCGATAGAAATGTTGTGACCCTTAGCGTTGGGTGAAGTTACCCATGCGGTAAACCCACAACTCAACTTCCGCAACGGAGCGTTTGCGGAAATGTTGTAGGTAAAGACCAGTCGTCCGGGGGGATTTGGACTGGTCCACCAAGCGCCAAGGTAATGGAGGAGTCAGGGAAATGAAAAGCCACAAGATCAGGAGCCTGGGAATCCTGGCAAGCCTGACACTGGTATTCACCGGTGGTTCGCGGGGCGAGGATGCTGCCCCACCCGATTTTCAATTGCCATTGCCACTTTACCATTCGAGGCCCGATAGCGGGTTCTTTATCGGTGGCAGTTACATCATGTATCGTCAAACGAACACCATGGGGAATGAAACCCTGGCAGTTCGTGGCTTTATAGATGCAACTGGTGCCGCCACGGCATCAGCCGCGAATCCGGCCGGTTTCCCCGGTTCCTTCCAGGGAAGCGGAGTTGAGGCCCTCAACACCAATCAGGTGAGTGGTCCCTCGACCTATAGCCCCGGTTTCAAGATCGAGGCAGGTTGGAAATTTGAAGACAACTCAAGCCTCACCGCGGATTTCATGTGGCTGGCACCCGCCAACTATACTAGCGGCGCGTCATTTGTTCCCAAAAACCTCCAATTTGGATCAAATCTCGCCAACAGTTACCTCTACGCCCCTGTTTACAATTTCCCCAACAATTACGCTGGCCCTCTGGATGATGTGCGAAACATTTCCGGACAGGTGGACAATCCACCCAGCAGCGCATCGCCTGGTCCAGGACTTGCGTATGGAACCGCATACGGTATCTGGAACGGCGCGGAGTTGATGACCCTCAAATTTAGCCAGAAATTCCAACAGCTTGAAGCCACCTATCGCAAGCCAATCTATGAGACCGAGAACTATCGTTGCTCGGCTGTTGTTGGTCCTCGCGCGGTATGGTTCTGGGAACGGTTTGCCTGGGTGACCACGGATACCAACATTGAGGGAGACTCCACCAAACTTGATAGTGCCCTTTACACCAACATTGTTTCCAACCGTATGTATGGTCTCTTTGGTGGTGCCCAGCAAGAATGGTACTGGGGACATGGGTTTGCCGGTTTCCTTGACACACGGGCAGCCCTGATGGTCGATGTTGTCAATACCAGGGCCAAGTACGAATTCACTACCAAGAACCAAACACCTGTCAGCAAGCGTAGCCGCAAGCAGTATACCCTTGCTCCAGAACTTCAAGCAAATCTTGGTATCAACTACTATCCTTTTGAAGGGGTAGAAATTCGGATTGGTTATGATGTGATGGCTTTCTTTAACACCATCTCGAGTCCGGTTCCAGTTTCTTTCGACTGGATGGGTGTTGACCCTGGTTACCAGTCGACCTTCCGTCTGCTTGACGGCTTCAACGCAGGGTTCGCATTCGTGTTCTAAAGAGCTCCCGACCGTGCGGTTTCGTCACCCCTGACGCGAAACCGCAACGCTCCCCGGCCCGGTCATCAGGTTCATACCTGATGACCGGGCCGAGTTTTTTGTTGTCCAAATACCACCTTTGTATCCTACCCTCCCAACCGGCTCCTGCCATAATAAACGAAATAGAAGGATTTTTGCCCCAAATCATGGGAGGAGCTGGGGACCATGTCAAACAGCAGTTCAAAGCATTCGGAAACCGCCAAAAATTTGGCTGGAATGGTTGCTCACCTGGCACGCGGTTTCAATATTGGTTTTTGTCTGAAAAAAACTGGTTTGGCCATAATTGGGCTACTTGTTGCCAATCTTTTGGTCGTGGTTCTCGTAAGTATTTTTGCACCAACTCTTCCTCCTCCTGAATTTTCTTCCGAATCCCCCCCGGATTCATGGCCTGCCCACAAATTAGCCTGGGATCGTTGGAACCTTTGGCATGAGGTTGCCGGGGTTGGTGAAAATGGTCCCGGGTCTGTGTTGGGTTTGGATGACCTTTGCGAATCGTTTGCAGAATATAACGCATTGTCCAAAGCAATTGCTGATGGAAAAGCCTTCGATGCCGGCGTTGCCAGTCAATTGGCGGCTGCCAGAGCCAAACTGGAATCCCCGATAAATGGCGTCAGCCAGGAACGGGCCAAAGCTATTGGAGCTAGGTTGGGAACCCCCAAGCCATCCAACAGACTGGCGACTTGGGTTTGGTTTGAGGATCGGGGACCGAATCCTGTTTTGGCTTTTGGAAGCCCGGAGCAGGGAGGGCTGTTTGAGCGTTTTTACACCTTGGTGAAATCGGAAATCACTTTTGCGTTGGAGCCGGTTTCCAAGGTTCTTTTACCCTTTTACTATCTGGTCCATCCCAGCGCCTCGATTGGTCAGCGGTTATTTTTTCTATTGGTGTTGGGGGCAATAGTAAGCGTTTGGACGCTTGTGGGAGGAATGATCAGTCGGATTGCGGCCCTGGAATACACACGAAAACAGACGATTTCCTTGTCAAAGGCGTTCGCCTATATCAAAGTTCGCCGGGAAAATTATCTCATCGCTCCCTGGTTACCGATGGTGCCAGGGGGTGTCATCCTTTTGGGAATGGTTGTTTTTGGTTTTTTTCACATGATTCCCTGGGTTGGTGACATTTTGTTTAGTGGACTGGGTTGGGTGGTGATGCTGGTTTCCGGTCTGGTTTTGGCGGTGATCTCTTTGGGCCTTCTTGGATGGCCAATTATGACTGTCGCCATTTCTGTTGATTCCGATGATGCTTTTGCCGCCACTACCAAGCCATATAGCTATTTGGGCCAAAAGGGTTGGCTGGCTTTGGGATCCGGGATTTTTTGTACAATCTATGGTTCCATTTGTTTGATTTTCCTTTGTTGGCTTGGTTCAATTGGCATTTATTTGGCGAAATGGGGTGTTTCCCAAACCCCAGGCGTTGTCGCAGTGGGGCGATCTCCGGAATTTTTGTTCATTAACGCACCCACCACATTCGGCTGGCGCACCCTTCTTTTGGATGGTGCTCGAGTGGATGGAAACCCGGTGGTGGAAAATGGGGCAATCCAGCCGACCCGTTTGGAGTCATACAGGGAGTCCCTGACCGCCAATCAGCGCACAGGTGCATTTCTCGCATCTGGCTGGCTCTACCTGGCGGTGTTGCCTCTTATTGGGGTTGGTTATTCCCTCTTTTGGTCATTTCTGACAGGTATCTACCTCCTCTTGCGCAGAAAGGTCGATGATGTGGAAATTCGGGATATCTACCTTGATGAGGAGGATGATCCCGTGTTCGCCCCTGTAGTGGCACCCGATTACAAGCCAACCTCCGCCCGTTCCACGGAAGCCAAAGAAACAGGTTTTGGGGGTGGTTGTGGAGGCGGGGTTCAGGAACCCACCAAGCCGGGAGCCATTTCCTTGTCCGTCCTAAAGGGGCCAAATGGCGGATCTTAATAACCAATAGGGAGTTTTTAGGTAAACAATGACTCATCCACTGCTCCTATGCACGAACTCTTTCAGGGACATTCCTTTGGCGGAACTAGCGGTAGGCAGTTCCGATTGGGGATACGACGGATTTGAGGCAGTGCTTGGGGTGGGCCATTGGGATTTGGAGGCATTTGCCAGGGACAACGGATTTCTGGAAACGACCAGGGATTTATTGGGTAGGCATCGGCTTGACATTCCGATCATAGCCGCCCACGGGTTGACAACCGTGATTTGCGACCCGATTGGCGTGCATTCCCGGAAAATTTTGCCAGCTTTTGTTTATGGGGATGGAGACCCTGATGGGGTTCGGGAGCGAGCCCTTTTGGGAATCCAATCGCTTTTGCGGTCCGCTGAGTCCTTTGGCATTGGTTTGATAAGTGGTTTTACCGGGTCACCCATCTGGTCCCGCTTTTGGACCTACCCTTCGCCTGATTCAAGAGAAATTGAGGCTGCATTCACCCTTGTCGCCAATAGGTTCCAGCCAATCCTGGATGCATTTTTGGATTCGGGTATTCGTTTTGCCCTGGAGATACACCCCGGCCAAATGGCCTTTGATATTTCCTCGGCTTCCCGTTTGCTGGATTCATTGGGTGGACATCAGGCTCTTGGTTTTACTCTCGATCCAGCCCACCTGGTCTGGCAAGGAGTCGATCCGGTTCAATTTGTTCGCACTTTCCCGGATCGAATTTGGCATGTTCATTTGAGGGATGTGTCCACGCGTCTGGATGGTGCTTCCAGTTTGTTCAACCCCTCGGTGCATTCTCACGCGGTTTCACCTTCAGGGGGAAGTCGGGGTTCCGCTCCGGTGGAATACCGCGCCCCAGGGCGTGGTTCGATTGACTGGGAAACATTATTCAGGGAATTGGCAAGAGTGGGATATGGCGGCGCATTTTCGGTGGAGGCCAAAGATCCTGATTTGGACCGTTCCATGGTCGCCGCGGAAAGCGCGTCCTGGGCCAGGCGCCTCCTTCGGCTCCTTTCCGGTAGCCATGGTGCTTGAGGATAAAAAACTGAGATGATTCTTATTATTGATAATTACGATTCATTTACCTACAATCTCGTTCAGAGATTTGGGGAAATTGATAGCTCCCTTGACATCCGGGTTCATCGAAACGACAAAATCGATGTTGAGGGCGTGCGGGCCCTTCAGCCTGATCGCATACTTATATCACCCGGCCCATGCACACCAAAAGAGGCCGGTGTATCGAACGAAATTATGATGGCTTTCTACAAGCAAGTCCCGATTTTGGGGGTTTGTCTGGGCCATCAATGTATTGGACACAATTTTGGTGGTGAGGTCATTCGGAACACCCGTGTAATGCACGGAAAAGTTTCACCAATACACCACGACGGCAAGGGGCTTTTTGTTGGGATGTCCAATCCGTTTGATGCTACCCGCTACCATTCGCTGGTAATAAAGAAAGAGTCCTTCCAAAATCCTGATTTTGAAATCACCGCCTGGACGGCGGAAGACGAAATCATGGGGGTTCGCCATAAGACTTATCCCCTTCATGGTGTTCAGTTTCACCCCGAGAGTTTCCTTACAGTTGAAGGGATCACTCTGCTCAAAAATTTCCTCGTTTTCC